>CAMCWJ010000206.1 GCA_945882475.1 Bifidobacterium breve | reverse complement strand
TGCGTCGGCCCGACGAACAGACACAGCAGCAGCCCGCACACCCAGAAGGCGAGCGGCCCCGACAGCGACATCAGGGTCAGCCCCACCGCGATCATCGCCGCCAGCGACCCGACGATAACCGGCTTGGGGCCGACGCGATCATCAAGCCGGCCGCCAGCGACCGCGCCGAGTGCGGCCACCGTCGAGGCGGTGACACCGAACAACAGCACGTTGGCCGGGGTGAGGCCGTACACACCGACACCCAGTACCGCGCCGAACGCGAAAACACCGGATACTCCGTCGCGGAACACCGCGCTGACGATCAGGTAATAGACCAGATTGCGGTCGCGGCGCCACTCGGTTCGCAGGTCGGCCACCAGCTGCCGGTAGCCACCGAGAATTCCGCCCGGGACCGCGGCCACGGGTCCGGTATCGCCGCGCGCGGTCAGCAGCAGCGGTAGCCCGAAGAGCACCAACCAGGCAGCGGCCAGCAGCATCGCCGCGCGCACGTTGGTGCCGTCGGCGACCGGGATGTCCAGAAGCCCGCGGCGCGGCCCGTCGCCGGCGATGAAGCCGACGTAGACCAGCAGCAGCAGCACCACACTGCCGGCGTAGCCGGCGGCCCAGCCCAGTGCGGACACCCGGCCTGCGGTCTGCGGCGTGGACAGCTGACGCAGCATCGTGTTGTACGGCACGCTGGCCAGATCGCTGCACGCCGCAGTGGCGGCCAGCAGAGCCAAACCCGGTGCGAGATAACGCGGGTCGTCGCGGATCAGGCTCATTGCCGCGGTGAACGCGGCGGCGAGGCCGGTCAGCGTCACCAGTGCGATCCGGCGCCGGTGCGGGGCCTGGACCAGGACCCCGGTCAGCGGGGCGAGCACAGCCACGGTGATTCCCGCGATGGTCAGTGCCCGACCAAGCCAACTGGCCGGCGAGGTCCCGCCCGGCAGCGCCTCGCCCACCGAGCCGGTCAGGTAGACCGAGAACACGAACGTCACCACGATCGCATTGAGCCCGGTGGACCCGAAGTCCCACATCGCCCAGGCGAGGATCTTCGACCGCCCGGCGGCCGGCGAACCGGGCCGGGGCCTGCTCATGGGCCAACCCTAGCCAGCCGCCTACGATTGCCGCATGCCAGTGCCCGCACCGTCCTCGAACAGTCGTGCCGTCGTCACCGGCGCCTCGCAGGGCATCGGCGAGGCGCTGGCGACCGAACTCGCCGCACGCGGCCATCACCTGATCATCACCGCGCGGCGCGCCGAGGTGCTCGCGGAGTTGGCCGACCGGCTGACGAACCGGTACGGCGTGACGGTCGAGGTGCGCGCGGTGGATCTGGCCGATCCGGCCCAGCGCGCAGGCCTGGCCAATGAACTTGCCGGGCGCGACATCTCGATCCTGTGCGCCAACGCCGGCACCGCCACCTTCGGCGCGGTGGCCGAACTGGACCCGGCCGCCGAGCAGGCCCAGGTGCAACTGAATGTGCTTGGCGTACATGATCTGGTGCTGGCGGTGCTGCCCGGCATGCTGACGCGGCGGGCAGGCGGCATCCTCGTCTCGGGTTCGGCGGCGGGTAACTCCCCGATCCCCAACAACGCCACCTACGCGGCGAGCAAAGCCTTCGCCAATACGTTCAGCGAATCGCTGCGCGGGGAATTGCACAACACCGGTGTGCATGTGACGCTGCTGGCGCCCGGGCCGGTGCGGGCCGAGATGCCCGACGCCAGCGAGGCGTCTCTGGTGGACAAGCTGATTCCCGACTTCCTGTGGATCTCGGTCGAACACACCGCGCAGCTTTCGCTGGATGGCTTGGAGCGCAACAAGATGCGGGTGGTTCCCGGTGTGACGTCCAAGGCGATGTCGGTGGCTAGCGGATACGCGCCGCGGGCCATCGTGACGCCGATCGTGGGGATGGTTTACAAAAAGCTCGGCGGCGACTAGCGACTAGCGCCTGCGCTGCCAATGGTCGGCGACTAGCGCCGACGCTGCCAATGGTCGGCGACTAGCGCCTGCGCTGCCAATGGTCGGCGACTAGCGCCGACGGCGACCCGTACCGAAGATGCTGCGGGTGATCTCCCGGCCGATCACGGTGCCGGCCGAGCGCATCGCACTCTTGAACGCGGGGTTATCCATCATCGATTCGAGCACGCTCGGTTCGGCTTTCTCGACCGGGGCGGGCATCGGCGGCAGATCGAACCCGGTGGGGTAGATCGGTGGCAGGTCCATCGGTTCCGGTGTGGGTTCCGGTGGCGGAGCCATCTTGGCCGCCAGCATCTCGTAGGCCGACTCGCGATCCACGGTTGCGCCGTACTTGAGGAATAGCGGGCTGGCCTGGGCGGCGGCCTTGATGTAATCGGTTCCGATGGTGTCCATTAGTGACCGCGGCGGGCGCAGCCGGGTCCACGCGACCGGCGTCGGGGCACCGCGTTCGGAGAGCACGGTGACGATCGCCTCACCGATGCCCAGTGCGGTCAAATCGGTTGCCAGATCGTAGAACTCGGTCTTCGGGTAGGTCCGGACCGTCTTATTCAGGGCCTGCTGATCGTCGGGCGTGAACGCCCGCAGCGCGTGCTGGACCCGCGCACCCAGCTGGGACAGCACGTTGTTCGGAATGTCGGTGGGCAACTGGGTGCAGAAGAACACGCCCACACCCTTGGAGCGGATCAGCTTGACGGTTTGCTCCACCTGCGCGAGGAACGCTTTGGACGCGTCGTTGAACAGCAGGTGCGCCTCATCGAAGAAGAACACCAACTTCGGCTTGTCGACGTCGCCGACCTCGGGCAGGTAGGTGAACAGGTCCGCCAGCACCCACATCAGGAACGTTGAGAACATCACCGGCCGGGATGCCTGGTCGCCGAGTTCGAATAGCGTGATGATGCCGCGGCCCTGCGCGTCGACGCGCAACAGGTCCGCGGGTTCGATCTCCGGCTCGCCAAAGAAGGTGTCCCCACCTTCGGCCTCCAGGTTGATCAGTGCGCGCAGGATCACCCCGGCAGTCTGCGCGGACACCCCGCCGATCGTCTTCAACTCCACCTTGCCCTCGTCACTGGTCAGGTGGGTGATCACCGACCGCAGATCCTTAAGGTCCAGCAGCGGCAGGCCCTGCTGATCGGCCCAGTGGAAGATCAGTCCGAGGGTGGATTCCTGAGTCTGGTTGAGCCCCAGCACTTTCGAGAGCAGAATCGGCCCGAACGCGGAGATCGTCGCACGCACCGGAACTCCGATGCCGCCGGTTCCCAGCGAAAGGAACTCGACCGGGAACGGCGATCCCACCCAATCGTCGCCGGTGTCTTTAGCCCGCTCGGCGGTCTTCGCGTTCGCCTCCCCGGGCCTCGTCAGCCCGGACAGGTCACCCTTGAAGTCGGCCATCACCACCGGCACTCCCGCGGCGGAAAGCTGCTCGGCGATCACCTGCAGGGTCTTGGTCTTGCCGGTTCCGGTGGCGCCGGCGACCAGACCGTGGCGGTTCATCATCGCCAGCGGGATCCGAATCTGTGCCGATGGGTCGACCGCCCCGCCCACCACAACCGAACCCAATTCGAGGGCCGCCCCGGTGGTCGCGTAGCCGGCGGCGATCTGCTGGGCGGGGGTGCCGGTCGGTTCGGTCATAGAGCACGAGAGTACTGCGCGGAGCGCACGGTGCGAGGGTGAGCCGCGCCGGTGTACGACCGGGGCCTAAGGTTGATCGCTGTGCGGGATGAACTGGTGTGGATCGACTGCGAGATGACGGGCCTGGACCTGCGTTCCGACCGCTTGATTGAGATCGCGGCATTGGTGACCGACGCCGAACTCAACGTCCTCGGTGACGGCATCGACATCGTCATCCACACCGACGACGCCGCCCTGGACGGGATGGTCGAGGTCGTGGCGCGGATGCACAGCAGCTCCGGGCTCACCGAGGAGGTGCGGGCGTCGACCATCGACGTCGCCACCGCCGAGGAATTGGTGCTCGACTACATCCGCGGCCACGTCAAGGGCGCGAAGACCGCTCCGCTGGCCGGGAATTCGATCGCCACCGACCGCGGCTTCATCGCCCGGGATATGCCGACGCTGGACGACTACCTGCACTATCGAATGATCGACGTCAGCACCATCAAGGAACTGTGCCGGCGCTGGTATCCCCGGATCTACTTCGGACAGCCGGAGAAAGGTCTCGCGCACCGTGCTCTGGCCGACATCACCGAATCCATCGAGGAACTCCGCTACTACCGACGCACCGCGTTCGTTCCCCAGCCGGGACCCTCTACCAGCGAGATCGCCGAGGCGGTAGCCGAATTGGCCGGCACCGGCAGCACGGCAGCGGAAACCGATTCGGCTGCCGACGGCGGCAACGGCTAATATCGACAAGCCGCGGTACGCGGTAATGGTGGCTGTAGTTCAGTTGGTAGAGCACCAGGTTGTGATCCTGGGTGTCGCGGGTTCGAGTCCCGTCAGCCACCCGACAGGTCAGGGGCCCTTCGGGGCCCCTGACTTATCTAACCCGCGGCGACGAGGCTTCGGCCCGAGATGGCTTCTCGGCATGGCGTCCGGCGCCTCTGCGGGGAGCAGTCTCGTCCGCCGCAGCGTCGGCCTCGGCCACCTCAGCGCTGGACGGCCGGGTAAGCGCTGCGCGCGACCGGGGCGACGCGGGTGCCTGCGCCACGTCGGGGGCGTCGGCGGTCAGGGCCTGATCCGTGATTGTGGTTGCCGCAACCGGGTCGGCCGACACCGCAGCGGCAGGGGGCGCGACGACATCACGAGGGGCTTCCGCCCTCGGAGTTCCCACTGCACTCACTGCGGCCGCGGCGAGAGTCGATGCGGCCGGTGCCGTCGGCAGTTGGAGGTCGGGGAAAAGATCATTGACAAACTGAACGAGGGCTTCGGTCAGGTTCGCCGTGTTATTCGTGATCGCATCGGCAAGCGCGCCGAAGATCACCTCGGGAAGCCCGTTCAGCGCCTCCATGAAGGTGGCACCCGCATATGCCTGAATGGACTCGTTGGTCTCGACCAGTCTGGCGTCGACCCGGGCACCCGGGGCGGTAAGACCGGCCGTCAACGTGTCCCACGCCAGCACTGCGTTGCCACGGACGATCGCCTGACCGGTAGCTACGATCTCGCCGGGAATCTCGGCCACCGCGCCCAGGAACACCCTGGGAAGCGACCGTGCCCCGAAGATCAATCCCCCGATAGCGGATCCGATGTAACCCAGCACGTCGCCCACGGCTCCGAACAGAAGAGCGGAGGCGCCACTGGTGATGCCACCGAGCAGGTCGCTGATCAACGATGGCGGCAACAGGGCCGGGATCAGCCGGACAACGGCTGGCGTCAGCGCCGCGACCAACTCCTCGAAGCTCGGCAGCCCGTCGATCATGGCTTGAATCTGGGCCATGACGGGGTCGAAGATAGCCGTCGGTGTCGCCTCGGCGGCCAGGGCCACCTGCAGGCTTGCCGCAACCGGAAGGTCGGGGACCCGCACAGCGCTGACCGGCGGCGCCGGCGCGAAGGCGACGACGGTGGAGCCCACGATGACCACCGTTCCGGTGGCCAATTGGGACATCAGTGCGCTGCGCATCAGCAACTTCCCCTCGTCGCGGCTGGTCTCGACTCCGTCACGTTACCCGAAGGTAACCGGCTGGATGCCCGCAATGGCCGATTACGGCCGAA
>CAMCWJ010000205.1 GCA_945882475.1 Bifidobacterium breve | reverse complement strand
GAACGTGATCACCTCGCAATCTGATCGCCAGATCGCGACCGCGCGCAACATCGGTGCGGCAACTGCGGGCGCCAGTCCGACGGGTACCGGATCGGTGACCTACCGCGTCGGCGACAACTGGGGCGCGGGGTTCGTCGGCAATATGGCTGTGACAGCCGGCCAAAGCGGCCTCAAGGGCTGGACGGTCAGTTTCACCACACCGGCACAGATCACCAATCTCTGGAACGGCGTCATCACCAGCCACATCGGGGACGCCTACGTCGTCACCAATGCGCCGTGGAACGGACAACTCGCCGCCGGCCAGGGCGCTTCGTTTGGATTCCAGGCCACCACCGGCAGTGCCGGTACCGCGGTCACGGGTCTCCAACTCAATGGCGTCCCGGTCGGGACACCGACGGTGACGCCGCCAGGAGTCTCGGTGGCAGGCGTCACCGCGGCCGAACCCGCTTCCGGAACGGCCCAGGCCGCCTTCGCCGTCACGCTGTCCAAAGCATCGACCACCCCGGTCACCATCCGGTACGCCACCGCCAACGGCACCGCGACCGCCGGAACCGACTACACCGCAACCTCCGGCACCCTGTCCTTCGCGCCGGGCGTGACCTCACAGCAGATCACCGTGCCCATCGCGGCCGACACCGCCACCGAGACATCCGAGACCTTCACCGTCACACTGTCCAACCCCACCGGCGCCACCATCACCGGCGCCACCGCGACCGGCACCATCACCAACACGCCGCCGGCGGTCACGCCGACACCACCGACTGTTTCGGTGGGCAATGTGACAGTGGCCGAACCCGCTTCCGGAACGGCCCAGGCCGCCTTCACGGTCACGCTGTCCAAAGCATCGACCACCCCGGTCACCATCCGGTACGCCACCGCCAACGGCACCGCGACCGCCGGAACCGACTACACCGCAACCTCCGGCACCCTGTCCTTCGCACCGGGCGTGACCGCACAGCAGATCACCGTGCCCATCGCGGCCGACACCGCCACCGAGACATCCGAGACCTTCACCGTCACACTGTCCAACCCCACCGGCGCCACCATCACCGGCGCCACTGCCACCGGGACCATCACCAACACCGCTGTGGCCACCGGCACCGGCAAGGTCTACACCGTCACCGCGACCGGACCCGATGTCACCGGGTTCAACCCCGCGAAGGACAAACTTGACTTCGGCGACGTGTCGGTACACAACTTCATCGTCGTCGACACACCCGACGGAGTGGGCTTCCGCAGTCCGTGGACCGGCGAGACCGCCGTCATCCAAGGGGTATCGCTGGGTCAACTGACCGTCGATAACTTCGCCCCGATCATCAATGACCATCTGCGCCAGGACCTTTCGGGCGCGCTAGCCTGGGAGCGCGGCATCACCACCGCACCCAACACGGTCTACGTCCGCTCTCACGAGGTGGGGCAGGTCGACACCGTGGCGTTCAACCCGGCCACCGACGTCGTCGACTTCCGCTACTACGGCACCCGCGAACAGATCTACCTGACTGACAGCCCCGACGGCGTCATCCTCGGCAATGCCGGCACCGGCCAGGCGCTGATCCTCAAGGGCGTCATCAAAAGCCAACTGAAGGCGACGAACTTCGTCTTCCACTTTGCCCAAGCGCGCGAGGACTCGCTGTACAAACAACTCGGCTTCGCCTCGATCCCGGATGCACAAGTCAAGCCCCAGGGTGTGCCGGTCGCCGGAACGACTGTGTGGCCCACCGCGGCCGGCAACGGCGCACCGCCGTCCGGCCAGACAGGCACCACCACCGTCATCGCGTGGAAGTACGGCACCAACACCGCGCTCATGTTTGACCCGAGTAAGGACAAACTCGACTTCGGCTGGTTCAAGGCGCCGGAGTTCGAGGTTGCAGACACGACCGGTTCCACCACGATCACGATCGTCGGTAACAACCAGACCTACACACTGTCCGGCGTCACGCTCAAACAACTTCAGCCGAGCAACATCATCGCCCTCGACAGCGGTGCCCGCACCAAGTGGCAGAACCTGATCTTCACCGCGGTGCCGGCGACTCCGCTGCCGACCCTGTCGGTGGGCGATCGCAGCGCTGCCGAAGGCAATTCCGGTACATCGAATATGGACTTCACGGTGCTGCTGTCCAAGGCCGCCGCCAACGCGGTGAACGTGGGCTACGCCACCAGCAACGGCACCGCGACCGCCGGCGACTACGCACCGACGGTGGGCACGCTGACCTTCGCGCCGGGCGAGACCAGCAAGATCGTCCGCGTCGCCATCAGCGGCGACACGATGGTCGAACTCACCGAGCAGTTCAGCCTGAACCTGTCCAACGCATCGAACGCCACCATCGCCGATGGCATTGCACTGGGCACCATCACCAACGACGACATAGACCTCACCCCGGCCACGCCCCCAAAGGTGTCGATCGCCGACGCCTCGGTGACCGAAGGCAACGGCGAACACTCCCACTTCATGATGTTAACCGCGACCCTGGCCAAAGCGTCGGCTACCCCGGTGACGGTTCGGTACGCGACCTCCAACGGCACCGCGACCGGCGGTGTGGACTACGACATCGAGACCGGCACCATCACCTTCGGTGCGGGCGTGACAACCCAGACACTGCACGTAGGCATCATCGGTGACACCGCCGTCGAGCCGAACGAGACGTTCACCGTGACGTTGTCGGCGCCGTCGGGTCTGACCATCGCCGACGGCACCGCGATCGGCACCATCACCAACGATGACACCGCAGTAGTCATCACGCCGCCGACGGTGTCGGTTGCCGATGCCACCGTGACCGAGGGCAATAGCGGCACGCGCAGTCTGGCGTTCACCGCGACCCTGTCGAAGTCCTCGGCTACCGCGGTCACCGTCCGCTATGCGACATCCAACGGCACCGCAACGGCGGGACAGGATTTCACCGCGGCTTCGGGCACGCTCACCTTCGCGCCCGGAGTGATCTCACAGACCGTCACCGTCGCCGTGACCGGTGACGCGACAGTCGAGCCGACGGAGACGTTCACGGTGACGTTGTCGACTCCGTCGGGTGCCACCATCGCCCGGGCCACCGCAACGGGCACGATCACCACCGACGACGCCGCGACCCCGCCCGCAGGCACCACCGCGCAATGGGGTAGCTCCTTCTTCGCGCCGTACGTGGATATGGCCGGTTGGCCGGTACCGGATCTGCTGGCACTGTCCAAGGCCACCGGAACCTCGCTAATGACGCTGGGCTTCCTGCAGGCGGACCCGGCCGGTAACCCCTCCTGGGGTGGATACTCTGTGCTGACACCGAATTCGACCAACGAGCAGGCACTGGCGATCAATTCCTCGATCGCAAAGTTCCGGGCCGCCGGCGGCGACGTGATGATCTCCCTCGGCGGGGTGGCCGGCACCAGCGTCGCCCAGTCGTATGCCGCCCGTGGTCTGAGCGCACAGGCGCTGGCGAACGCCTACGCCGGCGTCATGGACACCTACGGCGTCACCCACCTCGACTTCGACATCGAAGGCGCGGCGATCGCCGACACGGCCTCGATAAACCTGATGAGCAGTGCCCTGAAACTACTCCAGCAGTCTCGGCCCCAGGTGAAGATCTGGTACACGCTGCCGGTGTTGCCCCAGGGCCTGACCACCGATGGCCTCAACGTGGTGCAGGCGGCGCTGACGGCCGGGGTGAAACTGGACGGCGTCAACGTCATGGCGATGGATTACGGCGAGGGGCCCGCACCCACCAGCGGTCCAAATGCCCAGACGATGGGCACCTATGCGATCCGATCGGCCGAGTCGACCTACGCCCAGTTGTCCGCGCTCTACACCAAGAACGGCCAGACCTTCACCTGGAAACAGATCGGCGTCACCCCGATGATCGGGGTCAACGACATCACCACCGAGGTGTTCACCGTCGCCGATGCGCAGGCGCTGCAGACCTTCGCCACCGCCAAGGGCCTGGGAATGCTCTCGCTCTGGTCGCTCGACCGCGACAATCCGGGCCCGCTCGGACAACTCAGCAACTACGCGTCCGGAACCTCCAGTCCGGCTGGCAGTTTCAGCGGCACCTTCAACAAACACGGCACGATCAACGTCGTCACCTACCCCGGTAGCACCATCACACCGACGATCACACCGGGGCTGAGCATCTCGGACGCCTCCGCCACCGAGCCGGGGTCCGGCGGTATGGCGCCGGGCTTCCTGCGTACCTCGGGCAACCAGATCCTCGACTCACAGGGCAAGACGGTCCAGATTTCCGGGGTCAACTGGTTCGGCATGGAGTCCACCACCGGAGCCCCGCACGGCCTGTGGTCACGCAGTTACAAGGAGATGATCAACGAGATGGCCGGGCTGGGGTTCAACACCATCCGGCTGCCGTACTCCAGTGAGCTGCTGCACACCACCGCCGCACCCAACGCTATCGACTTCTCCAAAAATGCTGATCTGCAAGGTCTTTCGGGTTTGCAGGTGATGGATGCGATCATTGCCTACGCCGGACAACAGGGTATGCGGGTGATCCTCGACCATCACCGCAGCGGCGCCGGCGCGGGAACATCCGACAACGGCCTGTGGTACGACGGCACCTACACTGAGGATGCCTGGGTGGCAGACTGGGTGACCCTGGCCAACCGATACAAGACCAACTCGACGGTGATCGGCTTCGACCTGCACAACGAACCGCATAACGGCACCTGGGGCGGTGGCGGAGCCACCGACTGGGCCCGTGCGGCCGAACGGGCCGGCAACGCCGCACTCGCGGTCAACCCCAACCTGCTGATGTTCGTCGAGGGCGTCGGTACCTACCAGGGCCAGAGCTACTGGTGGGGCGGAAACCTGATGGGCGTCAAAGACCGCCCGATCGTGTTCAACGTCGCGAATCGGCTCGTCTACTCCCCGCATGACTACCCCAATTCGGTCTTTCCCCAGACCTGGTTCCAGACCGCCGACTTCGGTGCCGGCCTGCCGGCCGTGTTCCGCAAGGCGTGGGGCTACATCTACGAGCAGAACATCGCCCCCATTTACATCGGCGAGTTCGGCACCAAGCTCACCGACCCCAAGGATGCCATCTGGTTGGAGGCCATCACCTCTTACATCTCCGGGGACCTGGACAACAACGGCACCACGGACATCGCGGCCGGCAATCAGGGCATCAACTGGACGTTCTGGTCATGGAACCCCAACTCCGGTGACACCGGCGGCATCCTGGCCGACGACTGGAAAACCGTGAACCAAAACAAGATGGCGTACCTGACGCCGGTCCAGTTCAGCGCGGCAGGCGGCAGTTCACTGGCCGCGTTCACGGTGGCGCTGAGTTCGGCGTCGGCGACCGCCGTCACGGTGGCCTACGCGACCTCCAACGGCACGGCGACGGCAGGCAGCGACTACATCGCAAGCACCGGCACCATCACGTTCGCACCGGGCGAGACCAACAAGACCATCGCGATCATCGTCAACGGCGACGCCACTGCCGAGGCCAGGGAGACCTTCACCGTCACTCTGTCGAACCCGTCCGGGGCGACACTCGTCGACGGATCAGGTGCCGGATCGATCACCGATCGGGTGCAGGTCTAGCCGAACCCGACGGGGTTCGCGACAGTCAGCGCAGCGCGCGGTCTAGGGCTTCGGCGATCGTGTTGAGGTACTGCTCGCTGGTCTCATAG
>CAMCWJ010000204.1 GCA_945882475.1 Bifidobacterium breve | reverse complement strand
CTACTCCTACCCGCACGGGTTGACCACGCCGGCCGCGCAGGTGGCGATGATCGCCAAGCGCTACATGCATCTCTCGGGTGCCACCAGCCGGGACTTCGGAGCGATCTCGGTGGCCGACCGCAGGCATGCCGCCAACAATCCCAACGCTTACTTCTACGGCAAGCCGATCACCATCGAGGACCATCAGAACTCGCGGTGGATCGCTGAGCCGTTGCGTCTGCTGGACTGCTGCCAGGAGACCGACGGCGGGGTGGCCATCGTCGTGACCACCCCCGAACGCGCGCGGGACCTCAAGCACCGGCCGGCGATCATCGAGGCCGCCTCGCAGGGTTCGAGTCCCGATCAGTATTCGATGGTGAGCTACTACCGGCCCGAACTCGACGGGCTGCCGGAAATGGGTTTGGTGGGTCGCCAACTGTGGGCGCAGTCCGGGCTCAAGCCGACCGATATTCAGACCGCGATCCTCTACGACCACTTCACGCCGTTCACCCTGATTCAGTTGGAGGAGTTGGGGTTCTGCGGCAAGGGCGAAGCCAAGGACTACATCAAGGACGGTGCGATCGAGATCGGTGGCAGGCTGCCGATCAATACTCACGGCGGCCAACTCGGCGAGGCCTACATCCACGGCATGAACGGCATCGCCGAAGGTGTGCGGCAGCTACGCGGAACCTCGGTCAACCAGGTCGACGCCGTCGAGCATGTGCTTGTCACCGCCGGCACCGGCGTGCCGACGTCTGGCCTGATTCTCGGCTGACGCCCGGCGCGCACGAGGGCTACGCCGGAACCAACTCCACATCGGAGAGCACGGCGGCATTCTCCCTGCCGGGTGCGGTGACGACGCCGACGTAGCGGCCACCGTCGTTCCACACCGAGGCCCTGAGGGTCTCACCCGGAAACACGACGCCCGCGAACCGCGCGCCGTAGGAACCGACCCGGGTCGCGTCGGCGTCCAGAACGGTGTCGGTCAGCGCTTTGCAGACCATTCCGTAGGTGCACAGCCCGTGCAGGATCGGCCGGGGAAAGCCTGCGGCGGAGGCGAATCCGGGATCGGAGTGCAGCGGGTTGCGATCGCCGCAGAGCCGATACAGCAGCGCCTGCTGCGGAAGCACCGGGATGTCGATCTCGTGGTCGGGCGCGCGGTCCGGCGTGGCCGTGGACGTCGACGGGCCGCGCTGCCCGCCGAACCCGCCCTCGCCGCGAGCGAAGATCGACCGCTTCACGGTCCACAGCACAGTGCCCGCGGGATCGGTGACGGTGGTCTCGTTGAGAATCACCGCGGCCTTGCCCTTGTCCCAGATGTCGGTGATCCGGGTGACCGCACGCCCCGAGCCACTCGGTGGCAGCGGCGCGGGAACCTGCACTGCTTCGCTGGCGTGCAGGACCCGGCTCAACTCGATCTCGATGCCGGGAAAGCTCACCGTCGGCGCCTCGGTCATGTGGAAGGTCGCGGCCACGCTGCTGAAGGTCGGCAGCACCTGCGGGGTGTTGTCGGTCAGGTAGCGCAGTTCCCGGGCGTCCATCGGGTCGTGACCGGCACCGAGGGCTAGGTGGTACAGCTGCACATCGCTGCTGTTCCAGGAGAACTCGACCGGTTCCAGCTGCGCGCCGAGGGCGGCATCGAGATCGATGGGCAAGTCAGGCCTTTCCGGCGATGTGCAGGGCGGCCAGATAGCCGAACGTCATCGCCGGCCCGATGGTGCCGCCGGGGCCCGGATAGGTGTGGCCCATTACCGGTGAGCTGACATTGCCCGCCGCGTAGAGACCCTCGATCACCGAGTCGTCATCGCGCAACGCTCGGCCGTGGACGTCGGTGCGGATGCCGCCCTTGGTACCGAGATCGCCGGGCACCATCTTGGCTGCGTAGTACGGCGCGTGTTTGATCTCACCGAGATTCGGGTTCGGCTTGTTGGTCGGGTCGCCGTAGTAACGGTCGTAGGCGCTCTCGCCGCGGTGGAAGTCCTCGTCCACCCCGGAGCGGGCGAAGCCGTTGAACCGCTCGATGGTTGCCCGCAGGCCCTCGATCGGCAGGTTGGTCTTCTGGGCCAACTCCTCGAGTGTGCTCGCCTTAACGATCACCCCGGAGTCCAGCCACTTGGTCGGGATGCGCTGTCCCGGCTGCAATCCGGCGAAGATGAAGCGGTCCCGGTACTGCTGGTCGAATACCAGCCAGGCGGGGATGTTCTCGCCCGGGCCGTCGCCGTGGCCGTACTGCCCGCCGTACATCTGATGGCAGGCTTCGACGTAGGGCATCGATTCGTTCATGAACCGCTCGCCCGACATGTTGACGATGATCGAGCCCGGCGAGTTGCGCTCCGACAGCGCGAACCATGGCGAGCCCTCGAGCGGCACCGTCGGCCCCCACCAGGCGTCCTCCATGAGTTCCAATGCGGCGCCCAGCTTTTCGGCGGCGACGATGCCGTCCCCGGTGTTGGCGGCCGCTCCGACGGTCCACTCGGTGGTGATCGGCGCGCGCTGGTACTTCACCCGCATCTGCTCGTTGTGTTCGAAGCCGCCGGAGCCCAGGATCACCGCGCGACGGACCCTGATCAGCCGCGGCTCAGCAGCTTCGGGCTCGTTCATATCCCGTACGTAGACCCCGCGCACGACGCCGTCCTCGACGTACAGATCGGTCAGCGCGGTGTTGAGCAGCACCGGCACACCGGCGTCACGCAGCCCGATCCGCAGCGGTGCGATCAGGGCCCGGCCCATGCCGACCAGGTTCTTGCCCCGCATGCCCGCCCAGAAGGTTCGGGCTCCGACCTTGATACTGCGCAGCACGCCGCGGGGATGGCGCTTGAGTTGGTTCAGCCGCACGTAGTCCTGCTGCATCACCACGACGTTGAGCGGCACCTTGCCGTACGCGGGTTCCAGACCGGCCATGTCGGCGCCGAGTTTCTTGGCATCGAAGGGCAGTGGTTCGACCGAACGTCCGGCCGGCCGCCCGCCGGGTGTCTCGGGGTAGTAGTCCGAGTAGTTCGGAACCCAGCACATCTTCAACGGCGTGTTCTTGAGAACGAAGGAGAGCATCTCCGGTCCGCGTTCAAGGTAGGTGTCGATGCGCTCGGGCGGAACCACGTCGCCGACGAGGGTGTGCAGGTAGGTGCTCGCCGCCTCTTTGGTGTCCGTCACCCCGTCACGCTTGAGGATCTCGTTGTTGGGGATCCACACGCCGCCGCCCGAGCGGGCCGTCGAGCCGCCGAAATGCGCGGACTTCTCGATCACTACTGCGGATAATCCCTGGTGAGCGGCGGTAAGTGCGGCAACCATGCCGGCCGCGCCGCTTCCGACGACGATGACGTCGTACTCCTCGGTTGTCATACTAGAACACGTTATAGAATCGGCCCGTCCGTCCGCTACTGGCACCCCCGACGATTGGATCCTGGCGAATGCTGAGCAGCGCCATCCGTGCCGAACTCGCTGCCGCCCTGGCCGACGCCGAGGGCAGCCGGGTACCGATCACACCGCTCACCGCCGCCCACCCCGAGATCGACGTGGTGGACGCCTATGAGATCCAGCTGATCAACATCCGTGCGCGCCTCGATAGCGGCGCCCGCGTGATCGGTCACAAGGTCGGCCTCTCCTCGGAGGCGATGCAGAAGATGATGGGCGTCGATGAACCGGACTACGGGCATCTGCTCGCTGACATGGAGGTGTTCGAGGACGTCCCGGTCGACACCTCGAAGTTCCTATTCCCGCGAGTCGAGGTGGAGGTCGGGTTCATCCTCGCCGATGACCTACCGGGTGCGGGCTGCACCGAGGACGATGTGCTGGCCGCGACGGCCGCGTTCGCGCCATCGATCGAACTCATCGACACCCGCATCAAGGACTGGAAGATCGCGCTGTGCGACACCATTGCCGATAACGCCTCCTCGGCCGGCTGGGTGCTTGGGCCGCAACGGGTTTCGCCCAAGGACATCGACATCAAGACCATCGACGCGGTGCTGACCCGCAATGGTGAAGTGGTGGCCGAAGGCCGCAGCGACGCCGTCCTGGGCAATCCCGTCACCGCGGTGGCGTGGCTGGCGCGCAAAGTGGACAGCTTCGGTGTGCGGCTGCGGGCCGGCGACATCGTGCTGCCTGGTTCGTGCACCCGTGCCATCGACGCCCGTCCGGGGGACGATTTCGTCGCCGACTTCGCCGGTCTGGGTTCAGTCCGACTGTCCTTCGAATAATAGGGAGAAACATGGCGCAGAAGAGTTCGGTCGCCATCGTCGGCTCGGGCAACATCAGCACCGACCTGCTCTACAAGTTGTTGCGCTCGGAGTGGCTCGAGCCGCGCTGGATGATCGGCATCGACCCGGACAGCGAAGGGCTGGCCCGCGCCCGCAAGCTCGGGTTGGAGACCAGCCACGAAGGCGTCGACTGGCTGCTCTCCCGCGACGAGACGCCCGACTTCGTGTTCGAGGCCACCTCGGCCTACGTGCACAAAGCCGCCGCACCGCGCTACGCCGAGGCCGGAATCAAGGCGATCGACCTCACCCCGGCCGCGATCGGACCGGGCGTGGTGCCACCGGCGAACCTGCGGAAACATCTCGACGCCCCGAACGTCAACATGGTCACCTGCGGCGGGCAGGCCACGATTCCGATCGTCTACGCCGTATCCCGGGTGGTCGAGGTTCCCTACGGCGAGATCGTGGCGTCGGTGGCGTCGGTGTCCGCCGGTCCGGGCACCCGCGCCAATATCGACGAGTTCACCAAAACCACCAGCCGGGGAGTGGAGACCATCGGCGGTGCCGCGCGCGGCAAGGCGATCATCATCCTCAACCCGGCTGATCCGCCGATGATCATGCGCGACACCATTTTCTGCGCCATCCCCGAGGATGCCGACACCGACGCGATCGCGGCCTCCATCCGGGAGGTGGTGGCCGAGGTGCAGACATATGTGCCGGGCTATCGCCTGCTGAATGAACCGCAGTTCGACGCCCCGTCGATGAACTCCGGCGGCTACGCGATGGTGACGACGTTCATCGAGGTCGAGGGGGCGGGTGATTACCTGCCGCCCTACGCGGGCAATCTGGACATCATGACCGCCGCGGCGACCAAGGTCGGCGAGGAGATGGCCAAAGAGGCCGCATCAGTGACAGGGGGATCACGATGACCGACAGCATCTGGGACATCCGCATCACCGACACCTCCCTGCGCGACGGCTCGCACCACAAGCGGCATCAGTTCACCCTTGATGAAGTCGGCGCGATCGTCGCCGCCCTGGACGCTGCCGGGGTGCCGGTGATCGAGGTGACCCACGGCGACGGCCTTGGCGGGTCGAGCTTCAACTACGGCTTCTCGAAAACCCCTGAGCAGGAACTGATCAAGCTAGCCGCCGCGACCGCCAAAGAGGCCAAGATCGCCTTCCTGATGCTGCCCGGTGTTGGCACCAAGGAGGACATCAAGGAGGCACAGAACAACGGCGGAGCGATCTGCCGGATCGCCACCCACTGCACCGAGGCCGATGTGTCGATCCAGCACTTCGGTCTGGCCCGTGAACTCGGGTTGGAGACGGTGGGCTTCCTGATGATGAGCCACACCATCCCCCCGGAGAAACTCGCCAAACAGGCCCGCATCATGGCCGAAGCCGGTTGCCAGTGCGTCTACGTCGTCGACTCGGCAGGTGCGCTGGTGCTCAGTGATGTCGCC
>CAMCWJ010000203.1 GCA_945882475.1 Bifidobacterium breve | reverse complement strand
CGCCGCGCTGGGCACCCTGATGCCACAGTTGGGCTGCAATGGCGCCACCTTCGGCGTGAACCGCGTCGGTGACGGCCCGCCAGCCGGCCAGAACATCGTCGCCGTCAAGGGCGGGGATGCGGTCCGGCCAGCCCGCGCCCGGATGCGGGATCCGCACGCCCTCGGTGATGATGAGCGCCGTTCCACCGGCGGCGCGGCGAGCGTAGTAGGCGGCGACGTCGGGCCCGGGTACCCCGTCGGGCGAGGCGGTCCGCGTCATCGGAGCCATCGCGAACCGGTTGGCCAGCCGCATCGATCCGATGCTCAGGGGGCTGAACAGACCCTGCAGGCGCGTGTCGGTCGCCACAGGGCTGCTAAAAGACACGGGGCGCCTAGACGGTGAAGCCGAGCGCGCGCAACTGTTCGCGTCCGTCGTCGGTGATCTTGTCCGGACCCCACGGCGGAATCCACACCCAGTTGATCTTGATGTCGTTGACAAGACCCGTCCCGACTAAAGCCCCGTGGGTCTGATCCTCGATGACGTCGGTCAGCGGGCACGCCGCCGAGGTGAGGGTCATGTCGATCAGCGCGACTTTGCCCGTATCACCCTGCTCCACGTTGATCCCGTAGACCAGACCCAGATCAACGACATTGATGCCGAGTTCGGGGTCGACCACGTCTCGCATGGCCTCCTCGAGATCGGCCAGCAACTCGTCTGCGGTCGTGTCGGTCATCGCTTCTCCTCCAGTACCCGGCGGTGGGATGCCTGCGCCACCGCATCTTTGAAAGCCAGCCACCCCAGCAACGCACACTTCACCCGCGCGGGGTACTTCGACACCCCGGCGAAGGCTACGCCGTCGCCGAGCACGTCCTCGTCGCCGGCGATGGTGCCGCGGGAGGACACCATCTCGGTGAAGGCCGAAACGGTGGTCAGCGTCTCGGTGACGCTGCGCCCGATGACCAGGTCGGTGAGCACCGAGGTGGCAGCCTGACTGATTGAGCAACCCTGCCCGTCGTAGGAGACGTCGGTGACCTGTTCACCGTCACCCGACAGTGCCACCCGCAGTGTCACCTCGTCCCCACAGGTCGGGTTCACATGGTGAACCTGGGCTCCGAATGGCTCGCGCAGGCCGCGGTTGTGCGGATGCTTGTAGTGATCGAGGATCACGTCCTGGTACATCTGCTCGAGGCGCATCAGGTGTCCCCGAAGAAGTCGATGGCCCTGCGGACGCCGGCGATCAGCCGGTCCACCTCGTCGAGGCAGTTGTACACCGCGAACGAGGCCCGCACCGTCGCCGCCACACCGAACCTGCGATGCAAGGGTGCGGCGCAGTGATGACCCACCCGAACTGCGACACCGTCGTCATCGAGAACCTGGCCGACGTCATGGGCATGCACCCCGTCGACCACGAACGCCACCGGTGAGCCGCGGCCGGCCGGATCGGTGGGTCCGATGATGCGAACCTGCGGAATCTCCGACAATCCCGCCAGGGTCGCAGCCACCAAATGGTGTTCGTGGGCCGCCACCGCATCCATGCCGATGTCGCTGAGATATATTGCCGCCGCAGCCAATCCGACGACCTGAGAGATCATTTGAGTGCCAGCCTCGAAGCGCTGCGGCGGCGTGCTGTAGGTGGCGGAAGACATGGTCACCGTCTCGATCATGGATCCGCCGGTGAGGAACGGCGGCAGCGCGGCGATCAACTCGGCACGCCCGTAGAGGGCCCCGATCCCGGTGGGTCCGAGCATCTTGTGACCGGAAAACGCCGCGAAATCGACATCCAGGGAGGCGAAGTCCACCGGCTGGTGCGGCACCGACTGGCAGGCGTCGAGCACCGTCAGCGCGCCGACCGCCCTGGCCCGCCGGACCAGTTCGGCAACCGGCGCACCGGTACCGGTGACATTGGAATGATGAGTGAAGGCAACGACTTTCACCCGACCGTCGAGATCGAGTGAGTCAAGATCGATCCGGCCGTCGTCGGTGACCCCGTACCAGCGCAGGGTGGCACCGGTACGGCGGGCGAGTTCCTGCCACGGGATCAGGTTGGCGTGGTGCTCGAGTTCGGTGGTGACGATCACGTCGCCCGGCCCGATCGGGGCGCGGAACCTGTTGTCGCCCAGCGCATAGGACACCAGATTGAGCGCCTCGGTGGCGTTCTTGGTGAAGACCAGCTCATCGGGGGCGGCACCGACGAACGACGCGATACCCGCCCGGCCCAACTCGAACGCGTCGGTGGCCTCCTCCATCAACTGATGCGCGCCGCGGTGCACGGCGCCGTTGGAGGTGGTCAGGAAGCGTCGTTCGGCGTCGAGCACCTGCACGGGCTTCTGTGACGTCGCTCCGGAGTCCAGGTAGGCCAGCCGTTGACCGCCCCGCATCACCCGGTCGAGGATCGGGAAGTCCGCCCGCACCCGGTCCAGGTCGGTGATGTCGAGTTCGGCTGAGGCTGTCACGGCCGGACTAGGAGGTGACGTCAGCGCGTTGGGTGAACCGCACGTAGCCGTTCTCCTCGAGTTCGTCGGCCAACTCCGGCCCGCCGGACTCGACGATCCGGCCGTCGACGAACACGTGCACGAACTGCGGGTGGATGTAGCGCAGGATGCGGGTGTAGTGGGTGATCAGCAGAACCCCGGCGTGCTCGGCCTCGGCGTAGCGGTTGACACCCTCGCTGACCACCCGCAGTGCGTCGACATCGAGGCCGGAGTCGGTCTCGTCAAGGATGGCGATCTTCGGCTTGAGCAGGCCCAGTTGCAGGATCTCGTGTCGCTTCTTCTCGCCACCGGAGAAACCCTCGTTGACGCTGCGCTCGGCGAACTGCGGATCGATCTCGAGGTCGGTCATCGCGGCCTTCACCTCTTTAACCCACAGTCTCACCTTGGGTGCTTCGCCGCGCACCGCGGTCACGGCCGTGCGCAGGAAATTCGACATCGAGACACCCGGTACCTCCACCGGGTACTGCATGGCCAGAAAGAGCCCCGCCCGGGCCCGTTCATCCACGCTCATCTCGAGAACGTCCTCGCCGTCGAGGGTGATCGAGCCGGCTGTGACCCGATACTTGGGGTGGCCGGCGATCGCATAGGACAGCGTCGACTTGCCAGATCCGTTGGGGCCCATGACCGCATGGGTCTCCCCCGAATTCACGGTCAGGTCGACGCCCTTGAGGATCTCCTTCTCCACGCCCTCCGGGGTGTCGATGACGACGTGCAGGTTCTTGATTTGCAGTGTTGATTTTTTCTGGGTGCTCATGAGGTTGCTTTCGATTCGGTGATGGCCAGTTCGTGTTCGATGGCCTCGGTCAGACGGTCGCGGATCTCGCCGACGGCGATCTTGGCGATGATCTCGCCGAAGAATCCGCGTACCACCAGGCGACGGGCCTGATCCTCGGGAATGCCTCGGGCCCGCAGGTAGAAGAGTTGCTCGTCGTCGAAACGTCCGGTCGCACTGGCATGGCCGGCACCGGCGATCTCGCCGGTCTCGATCTCCAGGTTGGGCACCGAGTCGGCGCGGGCGCCATCGGTGAGCACCAGATTGCGGTTGACCTCGAAGGTGTCGGTGCCGGTGGCCTCGGCGCGAATCAGAACATCGCCCACCCACACGGTGTGCGCGTCGGGTTGGCCGGAGTCCGGATCGCCCTGCAGGGCACCTTTATAGAGCACGTTGGAGCGGCAGTTGGGTTGCGCATGATCGATCAGCAGCCTTGACTCCAGATGCTGGCCCGCATCGGCGAAGTAGAGGCCCAGCAGTTCGGCGTCGCCACCGGCGGCACCGAAGCGAACCGTCGCCGCCATCCGCACCAACTCGCCCCCGAGGGTGACCGCCACGTGGCGCAACACCGCATCCTTGCCGAGGCGGGCATGCTGGGCGTTGACGTGCACCATGTCGGAAGCCCAGTCAGCGATCCACACCACGGTCAACCGGGCAGCGTCGCCGACGACGAACTCGACGTTGTCGGCGTAGGTTCCGCTGCCGCGGTGGTCGAGCACCACCACTGCCTCGGAGAGTTCGGAGGCGCGGATCTGCAGATGGCCGTAGGCCGTCTTGCCGGAACCGGGACCGGTCACGACGATCTCGACCGGAGCCTCCGGGTGGGCATTGCGACCGATCGTGACGACGGTCGCTTGATCGAACGATGAGAAAGCCTGGGCGGCAACGCGATCCGAGGGAACTCCACCCTGACCGAGAAGCTCGTCTCCTCGGGCTATGGTCTCGATGGTGACACCGGCCTGCTCGGAGACGCTGATCTGCGCCTGCCCACTTGCAGCAGCCGAACCATCGTGCAGTCCGCGCAGGCGCTTGAGCGGTGTGAAGCGCCAGAGTTCGTCGCGACCACCGGGAACCTCGAAGGCGTTGACGTCGAAGGAGGCGAATTGCTCGCCCTTGTTGGCGTTAGCCAACGTTTGGCTCGAGTTGGCGGTAGCCAACGTCTGGCCCTTGTTGGCGGCGATGAGGGCTGAACCCTCGTCCGCCTCGGTCAGATTCGTCATTGCTATCCGACCGAGCCTTCCATCTGGAGTTCGATGAGCCGGTTGAGTTCCAGCGCGTACTCCATCGGCAGTTCCTTAGCGATCGGTTCCACAAAACCGCGGACCACCATCGCCATCGCCTCGTCCTCGTCGAGTCCGCGGCTCATCAGATAGAACAGCTGGTCCTCGCTGACCTTGGAGACGGTGGCCTCGTGACCCATCGTCACGTCGTCCTCGCGGATGTCGACGTAGGGGTAGGTGTCGCTGCGGCTGACCGAGTCGACCAGTAGCGCATCACATTTCACGCTGGAGCGGGAACCGTGCGCACCCTTGTTGACCTGGACCAGGCCGCGGTAGGAGGCCCGGCCACCACCGCGCGCGACCGACTTGGACACGATATTGCTAGAGGTGTTGGGCGCCAGGTGCAGCATCTTCGCGCCGGTGTCCTGGTGCTGGCCGGCGCCGGCGAAGGCCACCGAGAGCACCTCGCCCTTGGCGTGCTCGCCGGTCATCCACACCGCGGGGTACTTCATGGTGACCTTGGAGCCGATATTGCCGTCGACCCACTCCATGGTTGCGCCGGTCTCCGCGCGGGCCCGCTTGGTCACCAGGTTGTAGACGTTGTTGGACCAGTTCTGGATGGTCGTGTACCGAACCCGCGCATGGGGTTTGACGATGATCTCCACCACCGCCGAGTGCAACGAGTCGCTCTTGTAGATCGGAGCGGTGCAGCCCTCCACGTAGTGGATGTAGGAACCCTCGTCGGCGATGATGAGGGTGCGCTCGAACTGACCCATGTTCTCGGTGTTGATCCGGAAGTAGGCCTGCAACGGGATGTCGACGTGCACGCCCGGCGGAACGTAGATGAACGAGCCGCCCGACCACACCGCGGTGTTGAGTGCCGAGAACTTGTTGTCCCCGGCCGGGATCACCGTGCCGAAGTACTGCCGGAAGATCTCCGGCTGCTCCTTGAGCGCGGTGTCGGTGTCGAGGAACAGCACGCCCTGCTTCTCGAGATCCTCGCGGATCGAGTGGTACACAACCTCAGATTCGTACTGGGCCGCTACGCCTGACACCAGTCGCTGCTTCTCGGCCTCGGGGATGCCGAGGCGGTCGTACGTGTTCTTGATGTCCTCCGGCAGCTCCTCCCATGAGGCGGCCTGCTTCTCGGTGGACTTCACGAAGTACTTGATGTTGT
>CAMCWJ010000202.1 GCA_945882475.1 Bifidobacterium breve | reverse complement strand
TTGCCTGTGGAGCTAAGGGGATTCGAACCCCTGACCCCCACACTGCCAGTGTGGTGCGCTACCAACTGCGCCATAGCCCCAGGAATGTCGAAACTACACCACCGGCACACGCGCCTCAAAAAGCGCTCAGGGCAACTCGCCGGCCGCCTCGGGCCCCAACGCCCGCACCGGGGTGTGCTCCAGCGGGGATTCTTCGCGGGTTTCGGGGGCGAAAATCCACCCCACCGCGGCGATCAACAGCATCAGGCCACTGACCGCGAAGGCCCACCCGAACGACAACTGCTGGGCGATCACCCCCACCCCGAACGAGCCGACAATGGAGCCGAAGTCCGATGTCATCTGGAACGTGGAGACCGCCGTGCCACCGCGAGCCTGGCCGATGATGTCGGCCACCGACGCCTGCTGCGGCGAGGCGTAGATCCCCGAGGCCGCACCGGAGATCACCGCGATCGCGAGAAACGCCGACAACGACGTCGCCAGGCCGAGGACCGCGGTCGAGGCCCCTGAGAGCGCGAGTCCGGTGATCAGCAGGGGCTTGCGCCCGATCCGGTCAGACAGCCGGCCGCTGGGGATCACCGCGGCGACATTGCCGACGGCGAATGCGGCCAGTGCCAGCCCCGCCACACCGGGACTCTGACCGAGAATCTCGGAGACGAACAACGGCACCAGGGCGAAGCGCAGGCCGAAGAACGACCAGCCGGTGGCGAAGTTGGACAGCAGCGCGGCTCGATATGCTCTGTGGCGCAGAGCAACCCGCATGGTGATTGCCGCCTCGTCCTTGCCGGCGGGTGCGGCCAGTGCGGAATGTCGCAGGCTGATCAGCACCATCGCGGCCGCTACCAACAGCAGCACACCGTAGATGAGGAAGGGCGCACTCAGACCCAGCCCGGCAGTCAGGCTGCCCAGCACCGGGCCGACCACCGAACCCACCAGAAAGCCGGTGGAGAACATGCCCGCCACCTTGCCCCGGGCGTCGGGGGGACTGATCCGGATCATCAGCGCCAGGGCGGAGACGAAGAACATCGTCGAGCCGATCCCACCGATCGCGCGGAAGAACAACAACTGCCAGTAGGTGTGAACGAATGCGCACGCCGCCGTGGACACCGCGACGATCAGCACGCCACTGACGTAGATCCACCGCTCCCCCAGCCGCTGCACCAGCATCCCGGTGGGCGGAGCGGCACAGAGGCGCATCACGGCGAAAGCCGTGATGAGAAACGTCGCGGCGCTGATGCTCACCCCGAAGTGCCGGGCCAACTGCGGCAGCACCGGCGCCACCACCCCGTAGCCCAGCGCGATGATGGCGTTGGCACCGATCAGCGGCCACACCTCGCGGGGCAGCCGGGTCTGGGCCTGCGGGGCGTTGGCGACCGAACTCACGAGATGACTGTATTCACCACTTCCCGGGCGGCTTGCTGCACCTGCGCCAAATGCTCGGAACCCAGAAACGACTCGGCGTAGATCTTGTAGACATCCTCGGTGCCCGACGGCCGCGCGGCGAACCAGCCGTTGGCGGTGGTGACCTTCAATCCGCCGATCGGGGCACCGTTGCCGGGCGCGGTGGTGAGCTTGGCGATGATCGGCTCACCCGCCAGTTCGGTGGCAGAAACCTGCTCGGGTGAGAGCTTGGCCAACCGCGCCTTCTGTTCCCGGTTCGCCGGGGCGTCCACCCGGGCGTACACCGGTGCGCCGTAGGTGGCGGTCAGTTCGGCGTAGCGCTGCGAGGGCGTCTGTCCGGTGACCGCCAGGATCTCCGAGGCCAGCAGGGCCATGATGATGCCGTCCTTGTCGGTAGTCCATACCGAGCCGTCTTTGCGCAGGAACGATGCACCGGCGGATTCCTCACCGCCGAATCCGATTGTGCCGCTGATCAATCCGTCGACGAACCACTTGAAGCCGACGGGCACCTCCACCAGAGTGCGGCCCAGGCCGGCCACCACCCGGTCGATGATCGAGGAGCTGACGGCGGTCTTGCCGATTGCGACACCGGCCGGCCAGTCCGGGCGGTGGGTGCAGAGATAGTCGATCGCGACCGCGAGGTAGTGGTTGGGGTTCATCAGCCCGCCGTCGGGGGTGACAATGCCGTGCCGGTCGGAGTCGGCGTCATTGCCGGTGGCGATCTGATAGGAATCCCGGTTGGCGATCAACGATGCCATCGCGTTCGGCGAACTGCAGTCCATCCTGATCTTGCCGTCGGTGTCGAGTGTCATGAACCGCCAGGTCGCGTCAACCAGAGGGTTGACGACGGTGAGGTCGAGGCCGTGCCGTTCGGCGATCGCGGCCCAGTAGTCGACGCTGGCCCCGCCCAGTGGGTCAGCCCCGATGCGGATGCCTTGCGCCCGGATGGCGTGGATGTCGACCACATTCGGCAGGTCGGCGACGTAGGCGTCCATGTAGTCGTGGCGTTGCGCCGACTTCAGTGCCCGGGCTAACGGCACCCGTTTCACGTCAGTGCCGCCGCCGCGCAGGATCTCGTTGGCGCGCTTGGCGATTGCCCCGGTGGCGTCGGTGTCGGCCGGGCCGCCGTTGGGCGGGTTGTACTTGAAACCGCCGTCACGCGGCGGGTTGTGCGACGGGGTGACCACGATCCCGTCGGCCAGGTCCGCGGTGCGTCCCCGGTTGTAAGCCAGGATGGCATGGCTGACCGCAGGCGTCGGGGTGTAGCGGTCCGCCGAATCGATCAGCACCACAACATCATTGGCGGCCAGCACCTCCAGCGCCGATACCCAGGCCGGCTCGGACAGTCCGTGGGTGTCGCGGCCGATGAATAGCGGGCCGGTGGTGCCTTGGGCGGCGCGGTACTCGGCGATGGCCTGCGTGGTGGCCAGGATGTGCGCCTCGTTGAAGGCGCCGTCGAGGCTGGATCCGCGGTGCCCGGAGGTGCCGAACGCGACCTGCTGGGCGACGTCGTCGGGATCGGGGGCCACCGTGTAGTACGCGGTGACAAGGTGGGGCAGGTCGATCAGGTCTTCGGGTTGCGCCGGTTGACCGGCGCGGGGGTTGGCCACCATGACGCTGATTGTGCCCCTCAACCGGCCATACTGGGCCCCTGGTTCACGCAAGGTTAAGAGGGCGTTGGTGTACGGCAGGATCCCCGAACTCGCGGCCGTCTTCGTCGGAGGCGCGGTGGGAACGCTGGCGCGTGGCGCACTGGCGACAGCGGTGATGTCCGATCCGTCCCGCTTCCCGTGGCAGACGTTCGTGGTCAACATCCTCGGCGCGTGGCTGCTGGGCGTGGTCGCGACCCGGATGCCGCCCTCGGATCTGCGCCGGCCACTGCTGGGCACCGGCCTTTGCGGCGGGCTGACCACGTTCTCCACCGTCCAGGTCGAAACACTGCTGATGATCCAGCACCACCATTACGCGCTGGCCGTGGTCTACACGGTGGCCGGTATCGCGGCCGGCCTGGCGGCGGTTCACCTGGGACGCGGTCGGGTGCTGCGGTGAGCCCCGCGCTGTGGGCCGGCATGGCGATCCTGGGTGGCTTGGGCTCGGTGGCGCGACTGTTGGTGGAACGCGGCGTCGTCCGCCAACTCGACCTGGCCTTCCCGACCGGCACGGTGGCCGTCAACGTCAGCGGGGCACTGCTGCTCGGGATCATCTCCGGATGGGCGCCCGGGCACGACTGGGCGATATTGGTCGGCGTCGGCTTCCTCGGCGCATACACCACGTTCTCGGGATGGATGCTGGAGACCCGATCGCTGACCGAGCATCGGCGGTTCCACGCCGCGACGGTCAACATCGTGCTGAGTGTGGTCCTCGGCCTGGCCGCCGCAGCGGCCGGACAGTGGCTGGGCCGGCTGCTGTAGGTCGTGATAGACACGGCGGCATGGGAATTGAGGGTGCCCGTCGCTGGCTGGCGTTGAGCGCCGCGGCCGTCGCTTTGGCCGGGATGCCGTCCTGCGGGCAGGCGAGCAGTCCCCAGGCGGGCACACCGGCGGCCACCTCGGCGACGAGCCCGCAACAGAGCCCGGCAAGCCCGTCGCCCGCGCCACCCCGCATCGTCAAATGGATCGACCTCAAGGCGGGCGACTGTCTGGCCACGCCGCCGTCGCCGGATCCGGCGGAGGTGACCGTCACCGTCGTCGACTGCGCCACACCACATCTGGCCGAAGTCTTTCTGCGAGCTGACATTCCGGTCAACGCGGCCGTCACCGGCACCGCCAACCCCCAGTGCGAGGCCGGCCTGCAGCAGTACACCGGAACCGCCGCCGGCCCCTTCACCATCACCTACCTGATCGACTCCGTCCAGGACCGAACCTTCAACAACCCCTACCCCAGCACCGTCATCTGCCTGCTGCAGGACGTCGGTGGGCAGGCTCTTACGGGGTCGGCGCGCGGCTGAGAAGCCCGGTCGCTCAGATGTGCAGGATGGCCTTGGCGATCAGGAAGTAGATCACCAGACCGGTCGCGTCGACGAACGTGGTGATGAACGGGTTGGAAAACACAGCCGGGTCGGCGCCGACGGCTTTGGCCAGCAGTGGCATCGCACCACCGACAGTCGCGGCCATCGTGCACACGCTGAGCAGGGTCAGACCGATGACCATTCCGATCGACCGGTCGAAAATGACGCTGGTGATGAGGAACCCGACCGCGCCCAGAATCAGGCCCAGGCTCAACCCGACCCGGAATTCACGGCCCATCACCTTGGCGATGTCGCGGGGTGTGACGTCCTGCAGGGCCAGCGCGCGGGTGACGGTGGTCGCGGCCTGGTTGCCGGTGTTGCCGCCGGTACCGATCAACAGCGGGACGAACAACGCCAGCGTCACCACCTCGGCCAGGGTGGCCTCGAACGCGTCGAGCACGCGCACGGTCAACGCCGCCCCGATCGCCAGCACGAGCAGCCAGACCACCCGCGACCGCACCAGGGTGGCGATGCTGGTGGTCAGGTAGGGCTGCCGCAGACCCTCGGTACCGCCGATGCGAGCCTGGTCCTGGCTGTCGGCGTCCTCAAGGATCCGCAGTGCGTCATCAACGGTGAGGATGCCCACCAGTCGGGTGTCGTTGTCCACCACCGGCAACGCCAGATGCTTGCTGTCCGCGCAGCGCCGGGCGGAGTCCTCGGCCGAGTCGGTGGCGCGGACGAAGTCGGCGGGCCGCATGATGTCGGCGATCGTGGCGTCGGGGTCGGCCTTCATCAGGTCGCGGAGGCTCAGGACGCCGATCAGCACTCGGTTGTCGTCGGTGACCGGCAGGGTGTAGACGGTCTCGGCGTAGTCGAGGATGCGGCGCAGATCGCTGAGCGCCCACGACGCCGACACGTCGGCGTCCAGGCCGATGACTTCCGGGCTCATCCGTCGCCCGATCGACTTCTTGGGGTAACCCAGGATGTCCGCGGTCAACTCGCGCTGCTCCGGGGCGAGTCCCTGCATCAGCCTGCTGGCCACCGACGCCGGCACCTCGTCGAGCAATGCCACCCGGTCGTCGGGTTCGAGGTCGGCGAAGGCCGCGGCCACCTCCTCATCGCGCAGTGCGCTGATCAGATCCTTCTGCAGCACCGGGGGGAGATCCTCAAACACCTCCGAGGCGTGATCCTTCGGCAGCAACCGGTACACCACCGCACGCTGCAGTGCGGGCAGTCGCTCGAGGACGTCGACGGTCTGGGCGGGGGTGAGCCGGGTGACCACGGCATCGGCGGTGGCCAGGTCGCCC
>CAMCWJ010000201.1 GCA_945882475.1 Bifidobacterium breve | reverse complement strand
TGCAGTTGCGTCGGGCGGTGGTGGCGTTCCAGCGCGCGCCGGAGAACATCGGCTGCCTGCAGGGCCGCCTCGGCTACTTCAACGAGCGCCAGAACCTGCTGACCCGATGGTTCACCCTCGAATACGACCAGTGGTTCGGGGTGGTGCTGCCCTCGATCGAACGCCTCAAAAGCGTTGTGCCACTCGGTGGCACCAGCAATCACATTCGCACGCAGGTCTGGCGCGACGTCGGCGGGTGGGATCAGTTCAACGTGACCGAAGACGCCGACCTCGGGGTCCGCCTCGCCCGGCATGGCTACCGCACCCAGATTCTCGACTCGGTGACACTCGAGGAAGCCAATTCCGATGTGGTGAACTGGATCCGGCAACGGTCCCGCTGGTACAAGGGCTACCTGCAGACCATGATCGTGCATCTTCGCAACCCGCTGCAATTGCGCCGGGAGATCGGCACCGCGGCGATGCTGAGATTCATCAACATGACCGGCGGCATCCCGACCACCGCCGTAATCAACCTCGTCTTCGGATTCCTGCTGTTGACCTGGGTGGCGGGCCGGCCGTCACTGATGAACCTGCTCTTCCCCTCGGCCACCTACTACGTGTTGCTCACGTTGTTCTTGGTTGCGACGCCGTTCTCGCTCTTCGTCGGATTGCTGCTGGCGCATGCCAGTGGCAAGCCACACCTGTGGTGGGCAGCCCTGCTGGCGCCCCTGTACTGGGTGCTGCAGTCATTGGCGGCGGTGAAGGCGTTCTACCAGTTGCTGCTTCGGCCATCATTCTGGGAGAAGACAGTGCACGGACTCAGTGGACCGGCCTCGCCTGCTCACGCACCGGGTAGCACGCCATGAAACAGCTTCGGTTCGTAGTCCTGGCGCTTCTGCTCGCGGTGCTGCCGTTGCCGCTGGGTGGCTCGCCGGCCGCGGCGGAACCCGTTCCCGATGCACTGGTGCTCGGCTGGCGCCAATTGGGGCTCTCGGACACACTCGAGATCGCCGCCAAAGCCGTGGCCACCGTCGAGGCACCGACACCACCGGGCCTGGTACCGGTGCGCGTCACCGGCGAGATCGGGTCACCGCCCGGGGCGGCCGGTCGAATCGACATCATGGACTCCGGTGGCAGCCCGGTCGGCAGCATCGTGGTGCCGCCAGATGGTGCAACAGCCCCGTTCACGGTCGATATCGCTGCCCCAACAGCGAACCCCGGACCGTCGAAGCTGAGCTTCGTTCACCGCGGCACCGAGCGTCCGACTGCGGGCTGCACCGAGTCTGCCCCGGTGAAGCTGAGCAAGCTGACAACGACCTACTCCGGCCCCGCGCCCGCTCTGCGGACGGTGGCCGATTTCCTTCCGGACTACCTGGATCAGATCACCATCTCGATCGGCCCCGAACCCAGCCTGGCGCAGCAACAGGCCGCACTCAGCCTGGTCGCCAAACTCACGAACCTGTACCGGCCGATGCCGGTGCGGATCGATGTCGACACCTCCGCCGCACCGCCAGCCGTCGGCGATAGCCGAACCCGGCGGACGATCGCGGTTCGGGACGGCGACCAACCCGGCGTGGCGGTGGAGAACACCGGCAGTCCCGCTGCGGTGATGGTGATCAGCGGCAGCGGCGCCGAACTCACCCGGCAAGTGGAACTGTTCACCGATCGTCGCTTCGAAATCGCCCAAACCCCAACGGCTGCAATCACATCGGTCACCAAGACAGTGCCCACCTCAACCGACACCTTGTCCTTCGCCGAACTCGGGATCACCGCCCAGACATCCGTGATGGGCACCGACACCGTGTACGTCGGCTTCGACACGACGAAGTTCGGACTCGGCCAACTCGACGGCGCGCAGTTTCGCCTGATCGCCGAGTACACGCCGGTGATCAGCGGTGAAGGCTCGGTGGTCGTGCGGTCCGGTTCTGACATCCTGGCTTCGGGGGTCCTAGACCGCTCGGGTGTCACCGAACTGTCCGGGGATATCCCGGCGGCGAACATCACCTCGACCATCGGCATGGCACTCGAGATCCGCTACGCACCGGTCGGCGGCGAGTGCGCATTCGGCGGCATGACCTTCTCGATCGACCCGGCGTCAACCATCACAGCCGTGCCGGGCGGCAAGAACCGCGGCGGTTTCGCCATGCTGCCCATGGCGTTCACACCTGAGTTGGACGTCGCCATCGAGCGCCCCGATCAGATCCGCTACGCCGCCCAAGCCATCAACCTGATCGGCCGGCAGGCGTCAGTTCCACTGCAACCCAGTCTTGCCGGCCTGGATGAAGCGGCCAAGCGCGGAACCGGACTGCTGGCCGTCACATCCGGTGAACAGCTTCAGCGGCTCGGACTGCGGCCGCCACTGTCGCTACCCGGGGCCGGTGCCGTGGCCGTCAACGGTGCCACCGTGACCGACATCGACCTCGGGGGCTCACTGGGGGTCGTTCAGGCGTTCTCCCACAACGGGCGCGTGGTGCTCGCCATCGACTCCACCGGCGGCCCGCAGGCGGCAGATCGCAGCCTTGACTACATTCGCGGCCTGGACGGCGGTTGGAGCGCCCTGACCGGTGACGTGGTGGCCGCCGGAGACGCCGGTGAGGCGGTGAACCTCAGCATGACGACGCGGCAGGCGATGGCGCCACCGGTGAGTGACGGGTGGCGATGGTGGACGTGGTCCACTCTCGGATTGATCGCCGTCGGGCTCCCCACCCTTGCGGGTATCGCGGTGGTTCGCCGCAGGCGCGCACAGCGGAGCCGAGTAGTAGCCCCACAGTGACCACGCTGGTCGATGCCCCCGCGCCACCGGCTGTCGACCGGCCCACATCCGCCCCCGCCCGGTGGCGCGGGTGTTTACTGTTCGGACTGCTGACTCTGCTGTACTTCACCGTCGGTGCGGTATTGATGTTGCGCTACAACATCTTCGAGGGCGATGGCGTCAGCCGGGTCGCCAACGCCTCTTTCGCCCTGATCAGCCGCGATCCCCACCTCTCGGCAATCGGCTTCGTGTGGAATCCGCTGCCCGGGCTCATCGCGATCCCGCTCCTGGGACTCAGCGATTGGTGGCCGGAACTACGAACGCACGGCCTGGCGGGGGCATTGCAGAGCGCGCTGTTCACCGCGGGTTCGGCGTTGATAATCCGACGCATTGCCCTCGACCGGGGAGTCGGTGACCTCTGGCGGCGGGCCGCGGTGGCCTGCTTCGCGCTCAATCCGGTGATCATCGTCTACGGCGGATCGGGCATGAGCGAGGCGGGCATGCTCTTCTGCCTGCTCTGGTGTGCACGCTATCTGCTGCGCTGGGTCACTTCCGACCACGTCGGCGATCTTGCCTGGGCCGGAATCGCCCTCGGCGTTGGCTATCTGGTGCGCTACGAGATGATCCCGGCCACGGCCGGCGCAGCCGGACTGGTCATCGTGATGACGCTGAGGCGATCGCAGGGGCGGGCCCGGATCGATTCCGCAATTCTTTCCGCACTCATCGTGACGTTCCCGATCGCCGCGGCGTTCATTCTGTGGGCGCTCGCCGGATGGGTCGTTGACGGTGAACTGTTCGCGCAATTGTCGTCCCAGTACGGCAATGCAACGCAGGTTGATCTGGCCCGCACGCAAGGGTACGTCGCCCAGCGCACGCACTGGTGGACCATCGATCAGCGGCTGCTGGCAATGCAACCGTTCGTCGGTATCGCGGCCCTGGTGGCGATCGCTCACTCAGCGCTGAGTAGAACCGCGGATGCATTGGTTCCGCTGGCGACCTTCGGAGCCGTGCTGGCCTTTTCGGTGTGGGGGGAATACAGCGGAACCACCTTTGGCTTCGGTCGCTATTACGTGGCTGCAATACCGATGGTGATCGTCATCGCGCTGATTCTCTGGCGGCCCGCCGCGGCGCCATCCCGGGTGGGCGCGGCACTGGTGTGCGCATCGCTGTTCATCGCAATTCCGGTGACCGCCGTGTCGATGCTCAATCCGGTCATCGGTAACCACCAACTGCTACTCGGCATCAGTTCGCTGTTCGGCCGCTCCAGCACTGCGACGCAGGATCAGTGGCACCGCCGGATGTCGGTGGACGAGCGTCTGCTGGCCGAGTATTTCGACCGCAAGAACCTTCCCGAGGGATCGGTGTTGACCGACACCTTCACCACCTGGGGCCTCTTCCAAGCGTCGGAACATCCCCGGCAATTCGTGGTAACCAGCGACTACGACTTCGGGTCCAAACTCAACCGGCCCTGGGAACGCGGCGTCCGCTACATCGTGGCCACCAATTCCGGCAACGCCGCACTCGACGCAATCAACCAGCGCTACCCCACGATGTGGGATGACGGTGCAGGCATCGGTGAACTGGTGTACTCAGGGGAAGGTGCCTTCGGCCAGGAGCAGTACCGGATCTACCGGGTCCGCGAACCGAGCGACGACGAACGGCCTCCCCGCTAGCGCTCAGCCAAGCTTGCGCAACCGCGGCAGCAGGTCCCGCTCGAAGAGTTCCAGGAACCGGCGCTGGTCGTGGCCGGGGGCGTGGAAAACCAGATGGTTGAGCCCGTACTTGACGTAGTCGGCCACCTTCTCGACCGCTTCGTCCGGATCCGACGACACAATCCAGCGCTTCGCCACCTGCTCGATCGCCAACTCGTCGGCCAGCCGCTCCATCTCCTGCGGAGAGGTCACGCTGTGCTTCTGCTCGGGTGTGAGCGACAGCGGCGCCCAGAACCGGCAATTGTTCAGCGCCACCTCCGGGTCGGTGTCGTAGGAGATCTTGATCTCGATCAGCTTGTCGACCGCGTCGACGTCACGGCCTGCCGCCTCGGCGCCTTCGCGCACCGCGGGCAGCAGCTTGTCGACGTAGAGTTCCTCACCTTTGCCCGACGTGCAGATGAAACCGTCTCCGGCGCGCCCGGCGTACTTGGCCACCACCGGACCGCCGGCACCGATGTACACCGGCACGCCACCCTCGGGGACGTCGTAGATGCAGGCTCCCTTGAGGTGGTAGAACTCGCCGTCGAAGTCCACTGCCTCGCCGCGCCACAGTTCACGCATCAGCTTGACCGACTCGCGCAGCCGGGCGAAGCGCTCCTTGAACTCCGGCCACTCGGTGATCGCACCGGTGGCGATCTCGTTGAGCGCCTCGCCGGTGCCCACGCCGAGGAACACCCGGCCCGGGTACAGACAGCCCATTGTGGCGAACGCCTGGGCGATCACCGCCGGGTTGTAGCGAAATGTCGGCGTCATCACCGAGGTGCCGAGCGTGATCCGCTTGGTGCGCTCGCCGACCGCCGTCATCCACGACAGTGCGAACGGCGAGTGGCCGCCCTCATGGCGCCAGGGGTTGAAATGATCGCTGACCGACGCGCTGTCCATCCCGTGCTCCTCGGCGAGGACGCCGAGTTCAACCAACTCCCGCGGCGCGAACTGCTCTGCCGACGCCTTGTATCCCAATCTCAGTTCAGCCACGCCCTTGTTTCTACCTCAGTGCCACCGGACCCGTCAGGGCAGGCTGCCTAAACTCCTCGACATGGCACCGGTGCTGACAGCCGTCAGCGATCATGTCCATCTCGCCCAGACACCCCTGTTGAACTGGACAGTGGTCGCCGACGACTCCGGCGTGATGCTCATCGACGCCGGCTTTCCGGGCCATCGTGACGATGTGGTGACGTCGCTGCGGCACCTGGGGTTCGCGCCCGGAGACGTGC
>CAMCWJ010000200.1 GCA_945882475.1 Bifidobacterium breve | reverse complement strand
TCGCGAGATCGACACCGGGACCTTGCCGGACCGGTATGCCCGGGGCTGGCACTGCCTGGGCCCGGTGCGGGACTTCCTGGACGGACAGCCCCACCCCATCCACGCGTTCGGCACCAAGCTTGTGGTGTTCGCCGACTCGAAGAACGAGTTGCATGTGCTCGACGGCTACTGCCGGCACATGGGTGGGGACCTCTCCCAGGGCAGTATCAAGGGTGACTCGGTGGCGTGCCCGTTCCACGACTGGCGCTGGGGCGGTGACGGTCGGTGCACCCTGGTGCCCTACGCCAAGCGCACCCCGAAACTGGCCCGCACCCGGTCCTGGCACACCGACGTCCGTGCCGGCCTGCTGTTCGTGTGGCATGACCATGAGGGCAACCCGCCGCAGCCTGAGGTCCGCATCCCGGAGATCCCCGAGCAGGCCAGCGACGAGTGGACCGAATGGAAGTGGAACACGCTGCTGATCGAGGGTGCCAACTGTCGCGAGATCGTCGACAACGTCACCGACATGGCGCACTTCTTCTACATCCACTTCGGCCTGCCGACGTACTTCAAGAACGTCTTCGAGGGCCAGGTCGCCACTCAGTACCTGCACAACGTTGGACGGCCGGACGTGACGCTGGGCGGCTCGGCGTATGGCGGCTCCAACCTGGACTCCGAGGCCAGCTACTTCGGCCCGTCGTTCATGATCAACTGGCTGCACAGCAATTACAGCGGCTTCAAGTCCGAGTCGATTCTCATCAACTGCCACTACCCGGTGACTCAGAACTCCTTCATGTTGCAGTGGGGCGTGATCGTGGAGAAGCCCAAGGGCATGGATGACGCCATGTCCGAAAAGCTTTCCGAGGCAATGAGCGTCGGCGTCAGCAAGGGCTTCCTGCAGGATGTTGAAATCTGGAAGCACAAGACCCGCATCGACAATCCGCTTCTGGTCGAGGAGGACGGCGCGGTCTACCAGATGCGCCGCTGGTATCAGCAGTTCTACGTCGACGTCGCCGACATCAGCCCGGACATGACGGATCGTTTCGAACTCGAGGTGGACACCACCAAGGCCAACGAGAAGTGGCAGGTGGAGGTCGAGGAGAACCTGCGCCGGCAGGCCGAGCAGGCAAGCAGTTCGTGAACCCCGGCGAGTCGTCGCCCGACCCGGCCGCGCTTGCGCGGTCGATGCTGTTGCTACACGGCGCGCACGAGGACGACGACCACCACCCTGTCGGTGACGACAACGAACTTTCGTCGTGGTCCAAGGCACCGGATTTCGCCGACGACCCCGCACGCGCCGCGGCCGTGCATGAAGCCACCCGCCGTGACCGGGAGCGATATCTCACCGCCGGCCTCGCCGACGTCGATTGCCGCTTCTGCCACGCCTCGGTACGGGTGAAGAAACTCGGCGCACCCCACACCGCGGTGCAGTGGAGCACCCAGTCTCAACAACGGTGCGCCTACTTCAGCGAGATCCGCGCCGCCGGTGGCAGCAGCGCCCGGGCGCGGTCGTGCCCGAAGCTCTCCGACAGCATCGCCCACGCCATCGCGGAGGGTTGCCTGGAGGAGTACTCCAGCGCGCCGTCCCCCGGCGACGGCTGAGGTTCTCTTCCCGGTCTTTACAGCCCGCGGAAGCGTTCGGTGACCTGTTCCTCGGTCAGTCCGTAGTCGGCCAGCGAATAAGTGTGCTTCGGAGCCCGCGGTCCCTGCTTGCTCTCGTCATCGGTCTGCGCGATCGCGACGCGGGCCGCATCCGTCATCTCGATCCCGAAGTGGGTGTAGATGTTCTCGACGGTGCGCAGGGGATCCTTGATGAGTTCGAAGTAGTCAACGTCGCAGAACTGCGCCGGATTCTGCTTCGCTCGAACCGCATTGAACCGCTCCAGGCCGCGTGACCAGGTCTCCAGTGAGTCGGCACCGATCGTCGGGCCGACGAAGCTGTTGGACCACCCCTCGGCGGTGTGCTGGGCCAGCGAGCACATCGAGGCCATGATGGTCTCGGCCGGCCGGTGGCACTGGATCACCAGCGCATCCGGGTAGGTGGCGAACAGCGCGTCGAGTGCGAACAGATGACTCGGATTCTTCAACACCCAGCGCTTTTCGGGTTCGTTGAGTCCGATCAGTTGCAGGTTGCGGCGGTGCCGCTGATACGACGGTGTCCAGTCCTGCTGAGCCAGCCACCGCGAGTAGGTCGGAACATGGGCCAGCGACTCATAGGACACCGAGTGCAGCGACTGCCGCAGCAGTTGCCAGCACTCCTCCACCTCGTCGGCGGTCATGAAGTGCAGGCCGGTGTAGTCCGGGTTCTCCGCGTGCGCCTTGGCGAACCGCGATGCCAACTGTGCGAAGACCGGATTATCCGGCCAGGTCTCGCGCGGCGGCCGGGGTTGCGGGAACTCGGCCAGCCACAACTCAAGGCCCTGGTGGCGCGGGTCGCCGCACAGCAACCGGTGCAGAGCCGTCGTGCCGGTGCGCGGCAGACCGGTGACAAAGATCGGCGCGGTGATCGGCACCTCGGCGTACTGCGGGTGCTGCTTCCATGACGCCTCGCTGAGCAATCGCGCCACCAGAGCGTTGCGCACGAAGAATCTCGACATCTTGCTGCCGAGTTCGGTGAAGTCCGCGTCCCGCCGGTAGGACTCCAGCAGCATCGAGAGTGCTTCTATGTAGTTGTCGTCGTCGGTGCCGAAGTCATCCAGGCCGACCGTCTTGACCGCGGAGGCCTTTAGATCCTCGACGGTCCCCACATCGGTACGGGCCGCCATCAGTGCTTGTACTCCCCGCAGTTCACATCCAGGGTGGCGCCGGTGATACCGCTGGCGAGATCACTGCCCAGGAAGAGGATTGCCGACGCCACCTCGTCCTCGGTCGGCAGCCGCTTGAGGTCCGATCCGGCGGCGGCGGCGTTATAGATCTCCTCCACCGTCGTGCCGAACTTCCCGGCCTGATGGGTGAAGTAGCTCTGCAGCGTCCCACCCCAGATGTAGCCCGGGGCGACGGTGTTCACCCGGATGCCCTGGGCCCCAAGCTCGGTAGACAGCGAGTGCGACATCGCCAGCAACGCCGCCTTGGCCATCTTGTAGGCACCGTATTTCGGCTGGGAGTGCCGGATCACCATGGAGTTCACGTTGACCACCGCGCCCTTGGACTCCGCCAGAGCCGGGGTGAACCCCTGGCTGATCCGGAGCGCACCGAGCACCGTCAGTTCGATGGCGTCTCGGATGTGCTGGAAGGTTGTATCCGCCAACGGCTTCATCGACGGCACCCGGAAAGCGTTGTTGATCAGCACGTCGACCTTGCCGTATTCCTCAAGGCTGCGGGTCACCAAGTGGGCAACCTGCTCGTCGTCGGTGATGTCGGTGCTCACCGCGAGCGCCCGCCGGCCCAGAGACTTCACCTCATCGGCGACCTCGGTCAGCCGCTCGGCAGTGCGCGCGGCGAGCACCAGATCGGCACCGGCCTCCGCGCACCGGCGCGCCAGCGTGGTTCCCAGGGCCGGGCCCACTCCGCTGATCACGACAACCTTGTTCTCCAGCATTCCAGTCATTGTCTAACCCACCATCCTGTCGCCGATCAGCTTCTGCCGCAGTGCAATCCGTGCTCGCCAGTCTTCGGTAGAGATTTTATTGCTCTCGTAGTAGGGCAACCGGCCCGCCACATCATCGGCGCCGACGAGTTCCACGGTGGGGCCGTCGGCCTCGGTGAGTTGACGCGACACCCGTTGCCAACGGAACTGCAGGAAGCCCTTGCGGTGGCCGTCCGTCTCGACCCAGTTGGTCACTCCGGGGTTGCGCTCGGCGACGACGATGCGAATCTTGCCGTCCGGATCCGCCTGTGCCTGAGTGCCGTTCAGCGAAGTCTGGTGATTGATGTAGTCCAGCGAGATGTACCACAGACTGCCCAGTTGGAAGCCGAGATACGGTGCGTCGGTGACCGGCAGGGTGATGACCAACGCCTGATCCGGCGTCAGGTCGAAGTGGCCCGCCGATGAGTACTGGGTGGCCAGGCCACCGGGGGTCAGTCGCGGCGCCACCATGGTGTTGACCGGAATGTTCGTGTAGAACCACTGCGGGAACTGCAGCCAGGTCTTGACGCGCTGAACCAGTTGCTTGCCCGCGACCGCGAAACGTTTCTCAATGAGGTCTTTGGTGAGCGCCGGCGGTGCGGTTCCGGCGGTGTCGGTCCGGGCGATGGAAACCTTTCCGCGCCGCGCCGACCAGTCGTTGTACACCTCACGGATCACCAACTGCGCATTGGTTTTCGGGGTGAACCGCCACTCGTATTCGCCGTCAGCGTCCACATCTAATTGACGGTCGTCAAACGCGGTCTCACTGTCGGGAACATTGTCATCGGTGTACTCGCCGCCGAGCAGTTGGAAGCTGAGGTCGGTGGTGGTTCCGCGCGTTCCGGTGACGACATATTCGTTCCCGGCCTGCACGCGGGTGCCGAAATACAGAGTGTCCGGGTTGTCCAGGCCCATCTTGGTGAATGGTCCGGTACCCGAATGCAGGAATGGGTGGTCACGGTCGTAGTCGAACGCCAGATGCGTGCACGCCGCGATACAGCCGGCCAGATACTGCAGACCTTCGAGCAGATCGGCTTCGGACTCGATAAGCGGAGCTTCGCGGACGAGTCGCTCTGATTCGGCGATGGCATCCTGCAGGGGTTGCGAATACGCCGTGTCAGCCATTGGCTTCCTCCTGCTCGCGCTTGATTTCCAGCGCGATATCGATGAGTTGATCTTCCTGTCCGCCGATCAGCTTGCGCTGGCCGGCGCGGTGCAGAAGTTGGTGCGCGGGCACGCCGTAGCGCTCTCCCTGGCGAACGGCATGCTTGAGGAAGCTCGAGTACACCCCGGAGTAGCCCATGATGAGTGCGTTGCGGTCCAGCAGGCATTCCGCGGGCATGGCGGGCGCGACCACTTCCTCTGCGGCATCGGCGATCTCGAAGAAGTCGATACCGGTTTTGACGCCGATCTTGTCGAATACCGCGATCAACGCCTCCACCGGCGCATTGCCGGCACCGGCACCGAAGCGCCGGACGCTACCGTCGATCTGCTTTGCTCCGGCACGCACCGCCTCCACCGAATTGGCCACTCCGAGACCGAGATTCTCGTGTCCGTGGAAGCCCACCTCGGCGTCGTCGCCGAGTTCGGCAACCAACGCGGCGACCCGGTCGGCCACGTCGCCAAGCACCAGTGCGCCTGCTGAATCGACCACGTAGACGCATTGGCATCCGGCGTCGGCCATGATGCGAGCCTGTTTGGCGAGTTTCTCCGGGGAGATGGTGTGGCTCATCATCAGGAAGCCCACCGTCTCCAGTCCCAGTTCGCGGGCCAGACCGAAATGCTGGATCGACACATCGGCCTCGGTGCAGTGGGTGGCGATCCGGCAGATCGATCCGCCGTTGTCCTGGGCCTCCTTGATGTCCTCCTTGGTGCCGACACCGGGCAACATCAGGAAGGCGATCTTGGCCTCTTTGGCGGTCTCGGCGGCCAGCTTGATCAGTTGCTGCTCAGGGGTTTTGGAAAAGCCGTAGTTGAAACTCGACCCGCCCAGGCCGTCGCCGTGGGTCACCTCGATCACCGGCACCCCGGCCGCGTCCAGGGCGGCGACGATCGCGCCGACTTCATCAAGGGTGAACTGATGCCGCTTGTGGTGCGAGCCGTCGCGCAGGGAGGTGTCGGTG
>CAMCWJ010000199.1 GCA_945882475.1 Bifidobacterium breve | reverse complement strand
AATGGGTGGATCCCGCCGTGCTGGCTGCGCTGCGCGACCACGGTGTCGTCACCGGGTGGTCGCACCAGGTCGCGGCAATCGAACTGGCGCATGCGGGCCGGGACGTGGTGATCAGCACCGGGACCGCGTCGGGCAAGTCAGTGGCCTTCCAACTTCCGATCATGGACGCCCTGACCCGCGACCCGCGTGCCCGCGCGCTGTACCTGTCGCCGACCAAGGCCCTCGGCCACGACCAACTGCGGGCGGCCCACTCGCTCTGCGCGGCCGTGTCCGGACTGGCCGACGCGGCCCCGGTCTCCTACGACGGCGACACCGGAGCAGAAGTCCGCCGGTTTGCCCGGGAACGCTCCCGTTGGCTGTTCTCCAACCCGGACATGATTCACCTGTCGCTGCTGCGAAACCATGCCCGCTGGGCGGTGTTCCTGCGCGGCCTACGCTTTATCGTCGTCGACGAATGTCACCACTACCGCGGCATTTTCGGCTCGAACGTCGCCATGGTGCTGCGCCGATTGATCCGATTGTGTGAGCGCTACCGCGCGCCCGGTTCCCCGGGGCCGACGGTGATCTTCGCCAGCGCGACCACCGCCGCTCCCGGGCAGACGGCGGCCGAACTGATCGGCCGACCGGTCGCCGAGGTGACCCATGACGGCTCACCGCACGGTGACCGCACCATCGCGTTGTGGGAGCCGCAGTTTCGCACCGACCTGGTGGGCGAGAACGGGGCGCCGATCCGCCGGTCCGCCGGTGCCGAGGCCGCCCGGATGCTGGCCGATCTGGTGGCCGAGGGCGCGCGCACGCTGACGTTCGTCCGCTCTCGCCGCGGGGCGGAGTTGACTGCGATGGGCGCCCGTGCGCGATTGGAAGACCGCGCCCCGCACCTGCGGGACACGGTGGCCTCCTACCGGGCCGGCTACCTGGCCGAGGATCGGCGGGCCCTGGAACGCGCCCTCGCCGACGGCGAGTTACGGGGTCTGGCCACCACCAACGCTCTCGAGTTGGGTATCGACATCGCCGGCCTGGACGCGGTGCTGCTAGCCGGGTTCCCAGGCACCGTGGCGTCGTTCTGGCAGCAGGCCGGACGTTCGGGCCGGCGCGGCCAGGGCGCACTGGTGGTGCTGATCGCACGCGATGATCCACTGGACACCTACCTCGTCCACAACCCGGAGGCGTTGCTCGGTAAGCCGGTGGAACGGGTGGTGATCGATCCGGCCAATCCCTACGTCCTGGGTCCCCAATTACTTTGCGCGGCAAATGAAATGCCCTTGGAAGATACGGAACTCAAGGCGTGGGGCGCCGAGTCGGTGGCGGCGGCTTTGGTCGACGACGGTCTGCTGCGTCGGCGTGCCGAACGGTACTTCCCGGCCGCCGGCCTGGATCCGCATCATCAGGTGGACATCCGCGGAACCGCCGGTGGCAGTGTCGCGATCGTGGAGTTCGGCACCGGCAGACTCATCGGCAGTACCGGGGCGGGGCAGGCCCCGGCGAACGTGCACCCCGGCGCGGTCTACCTGCACCAGGGCGAAAGCTATGTCGTGGATTCTCTCGACCTCGAGGACCGCGTGGCCTTCGTCCACGCCGAAGATCCAGGGTACGCGACGCACCCCCGGGAGATCACCGACATCTCTGTCACCGGCGCCGGGGAACGCACCCACCTCGGCGCTGTCACCCTCGGCCTGGTTCCGGTCTCGGTGACCCACCGGGTGATCGGCTACCTTCGCCGCAGGCCGTCCGGCGAGGTGCTCGACTTCGTCGAACTCGATATGCCCGAGCAGAGCCTCGCCACGACGGCGGTTCTCTACACCATCACCCCAGAGGCGTTGCAGCGCAACGGTATCGACAGTCGGCGAATTCCGGGTTCGCTGCACGCCGCCGAACACGCCGCGATCGGCCTGCTGCCACTGGTGGCCAGTTGCGACCGCGGCGACATCGGGGGTATCTCGACGGCGATCGGCGAGGACGGACTGCCGTCGGTGTTCGTCTACGACGGCCACCCCGGCGGAGCCGGCTTCGCTGAGCGCGGATACCGGTCGGCCGACATCTGGCTGGACGCGACCGCGAAGGCCATCGCAGCATGTCGGTGCCCGCACGGGTGTCCCTCGTGCGTGCAGTCACCCAAGTGCGGCAACGGGAACGACCCCCTGGACAAGTCTGGCGCGATCGCCGTGCTGCATGCGGTGCTCGCCGAACTGGCGGCCGAGCGAGGATGAGTCACGGCCGTCGACCGACCCCTCGAACAGTCGACAGCCGCGACGTGGAAACTTGGCACCGCTGCGGCCGGAACGAAAACTCCGAGCCGAACGCCGAGACTCGCTAACCCCGCAACGAGCCGTCGAGTGGAACGACCGGATCGGCAAGTCCGCGACAGGACGGAGGCGCTCTTGAAAAGTACGCCCGGACCCGGTTGCTGCGCAACAGCGGTTCCGACGATGAGTCGCTTTTCGTCCAACACGACGCGCCTAGCTGGGGCTACGGCCCCACGCCCGACACCGGCACCTCTCGGCGGCATGGCTACCATGGCCCGGTGACGCAGGACTGGTTACTGGTGGAGACCCTTGGCGACGAGCCTGTGGTCGTCGCCCAGGGCCGGCAGATGAAGAATTTCGTTCCGTTCGACGTATTCCTGCGCCGCAACTCCAACCTCGCCGCCATCCGGTCCGCTGTCGAGGCGACCCTCAGCGGCGCCTCAGGGCTCGTCGCCGCCACGACGACCAACCGAGTCATCCATACCGAGCCGGTCGCGATGTCCGATGGCCGAATACATGCGGTCCATGTCTGGTGCGGCCCGGCCGGGACCGAACCACCGGAGCGGCCCACACCAGGTCCGCTGATCTGGAACTTCACCACCGGTGCGGCGTCCGGCACAGTGGCGTATCTGATCAACGCCGGAATGGACCCCGCGACCGAATCGACTACCGGCCGGGCATTCATTGAGGACATGCCGAGTCGCATCCTCAACCGTGATGAGACCAAGGTGCTGGCCATGAGCATCGATGTTGCTCCTGGCCGAACCTATTGCAACACCTGGGAATTCACTGATAAGCAAGGAACTTTCCGCCGCGTCGGCTTTGTGGTTCGGACCGCCTTCGAAAGGGCCGACGACGGCAGCGAGCACCTCATCGGACGGGCAATGAACCTCGTCGAATCAGTGCAGGACACGCCGGGACCGGGCCACCCCGCTCAGCGCATCCTCGACGGACTTTCCCAGCCTGGTGTGTACCGGCTCGTGGTCGACCTGAGGAACTGGACGCTGCTGAAGTGGCTGGATGACCCGTGCCCGTACTTCGACTGGCGCAGCCCGGCGCGGATCCATCCTGCCGACCACGAGGACTTCTCGACCCGGATCAGGGCGGACCTCGAGGCCGGCGAAACCAGTTCGACGATTCTGCGACTTCCCGGCACCGACGGGGACTGGGTGCCCCTGCACGTCACCATCCGCCGGATCGAACTGGACGAGGGTGTCTTCGGCGGCTTGGTGACGCTGCGGCTTCCGACCGCGGACGAACTCGCCGACGCGCGTTAGGGTCCGGCCCGCGCGATCGCCCAGGCCTGCCCGCCGATCCGGCCGCCTGCGGTGACTGTGGTCGTCACCACCACGTCAAGATCATCGATCGTGCAGTCGCGCAGGACCGCACCCATGGCTGCGCTCAGTGCCTCTGCCTGTCCGCAGGCCGCCTGCGGACCGGAGGCCAGCGCAGCGGCCGCCGCCAGGGCAGCGAGATCCGCGGCCGATTGCGCTCGGTGGCGGGCCACCACCGCGGCTCCGATCCAGACGCCGGTCAGGGTTACCGCCACCAGCGCCGCGATCAGGATCGCTGCCAGTACGGTCGCGGCGCCGGTGTCCTCAGCTGCCCGACTCCACTGCGGCCATCGCTTCACCGGTGATCACCAGTCCCGGCAGCAGTGGCATGCGCCCGCCGACCCGGGCGATGACGTAGCCGCCGTCTCGGCGGACGTCCACCGACGCACCCGCCGGTCCGATGCGGGCCGCCACCTCAGCGGCCGCCGCGTCCGAACGGGCTGCCAGCCGGGCTGCCTCTCGCGCGGCGTCGATGCACCGCACCTGCATGGACACCGCGGTGATCCCAGCTGCACAGAGCAAAAGAATCGCAACCAGGGTGGCGATGGCCAGTGCCGCTTCCACCGTGGCGAAGCCGTCATCGCCGGCTAGACCCTGGTGTTGAGCGCGCGGCTGATGATGTTGGTCAGCGCACCGACGATCGAGTCGCCGGTGACGACGCTGTACAGGATCGCCCCGAATGCCGCGGCAGCGATGGTGCCGATGGCGTACTCCACCGTTGACATGCCGTCCTCGTCGATCGCCAGTGCGGTGAGGCGCTCCTGAACAACCCGGATCACGTTGTGCTGCATGGTTTTTCCTTTCCTGAGATGTGTGAATCACCGGGTTCATAGCAACCCCGTGCTGAAGACATCGCCGGCCAGTCCGGCCACCACGGGCACGATGCCCAGGCAGATGAACGCCGGGAGGAAACACAGGCCCAATGGCCCGGCGATGAGGACTCCGGCCCGCTCGGCGGCCGAGGCGGCGGAGTGAATCGCGTTCTGCCGGGACTGATCGGCGAGTTCGGAGATTCCCTGTGCCAGTGCGCTTCCCGATGATGCCGAGCGGCGTGCAAGTCGCGCCAGAGCCACCAGACCTTCGTCGGTACCGTCCCCGATGGACCACGCCGTCTCCGGATCAGCACCCAGTGCCAGGAGGTCGGCGGCGCGTTGGAGCATCGCCTGCAATGCCGGCGGAGCCGAAGGTGCGGTCGCCGCAGCGGCGGTGGCAACTGCCATCCCCGACTGAAGACAGACAGCCAGGACATCGAGGGCCGATGCGGAGGCGAAGGCATCCGCGTCGCCGCCGCGCGGGCGCCTGATCTGCATGCGTCGGGAGGATGCCGTTGTCGGTCTACGAATCCGGGACGGTGCAGCGCCCAGAAGCAGGGCCAGGGCCAGCAGCACCGCGGCGGTTCTCACGAGGCCACGCGGTCGATGATGCGATCCGCCCAGGCGATACCGGCGCAGACCAGTCCGACTCCCCCCACCAGGAGCCACCCGCCCAGTCCGCCGCCGAGCAGAAACCTGATCGGGTGGGCCCCGAGCAGGTGACCCAGCAGCACCCCGAGGACCGGCAGCCCGGCCAGGATCGCCGCCGTGGCCCGGGCTCCGGCCAGGCCGGCCTGCACTCGGTCGTCGAAGCGCTGGCGGTCGACGATGTCACTATGGGCGGCCCGCATCAGAGTCGAGATCGGCAGGCCGTGGCGTGCCGCGAGTTGCCAATAGACCGCCAGCCGGTCCCAGTAGGCGGGCACCGCCGAGGCGGCCGCCACCGACCGCAGTCCAGCGACTACATCCGCGCCCAAGCGGGCCCGGATCGCCACGGTGCCCAGCGCCCGGCCGACTGTTCCGCCGGATTCCGCGGCAGCGACACCGAATGCCCCGGCGGGGTGCGCACCGACCCGCAACTCGCCGACGAGCACCTCCAGCGCCGCTGCCATCGCCCGGCCTTCAGCACGGCGCCCCCGCGCCGCGGCCCGCCGGCTGCGGCGCCACTGAACCATGACCGCCGACACCGCTATGACGGATACAGCCGCAGGCGGTAACGCGGTCACGCCGACCAGCACGGCCAGGACCACAAGCGGTCCGACGATCCGCACCGCCATGCCGCGATGCCGCGCGGTGCGTCGAAATC
>CAMCWJ010000198.1 GCA_945882475.1 Bifidobacterium breve | reverse complement strand
TGATCGCAACATTGATTGCGTTGCTGGCGACCTCACCGCCGCCCAGCGAGTACGGGAGGCCGTCCAGCCCGTTTGATCCGCCAATGAACGGAACGATCGGGAGCAATCCGCCGTCGGAGATACCGGTGATCTCCGCAAGGTCATTAAATCCGTCCTCGTACGGCAACAGATCCGACTCGTAGCGGTCGCCGAGTTGGTCGAACCACTGGAAGTTCGGAATCGCATCGGCAGACGTTCCGTCGCCGGCGACGTACTGATCCAGCCAGGCCAGCCCGGAATCCAGCAGGGTTGACACCTGATCCGGGCTCACCGGGTTGTTGCACACACCGTGCCCACCGCAGAACCAGATCACCTTGGCAGGCGTGTCGTACGGATTGCCGAGGATGGTCTGCGCACTTAACAGCGACTGCTGCAGCGGGAACAGGACGTCCACGATCCCCTGGGTCAGCAGTGTCGGCGCCTGCAACTGGTTGAGCAGTGTGGTCGGGCCACTGCTGGCCAGCACGGCCTGCGCGGTCTCGGTGATGAAGCCGAACAGGTCACCGGTGATGATCGCCAGCGGGATCTGGGGGTTGACGCGGGCGCCGGTGGTCAGCAGCGACAGGTATAGCAGCGACCCGTAGGCCGTCTTGAAGGTGTTGTCCGGGTACAGCGAGGAGTTCAGCGAGTTCCACGCGATGTCGGGCACGATCGCGTCGATTCGCGGGTCCGTCGCTGCTGCCGTCAACTGGATGCCGCCGCCGTAGGAGCCGCCCACCATGCCGACCTTGGGGTCGCCGTCGCCGTTGAGCTCGGCGTCCGTGTCGGAGGCGATCCAGGACACCACCGCGGAGACGTCGCGGCCTTCGTAGAACGGGTTGTCCAACTCCAGAATGCCACCGGAGTTGAACTCGCCGCGCGGGGTCACGGTGACCACGTTGTAGCCGGCGTCGCGCAAGGGTCGGACCCCGAGTGTCTCGCCGCCCACGCCGAACTCCGCAAACGGGTTGGACTGGCCGGCGCTGGCTAGACCCGGCATGTTGATGACGGTCGGCGCGTCGACGCCGGCCGCGATACCGGCCGCGGGAAAGAAGTTGGTGCTGATCTCGACGCCGTCGAACGAGACCACCCGATAGGTGTAGGCGACCGGGGTGTCGGCGGGTGCCAGGTCGGCGACGTCGACGTCGATGGTGGCCACGATCGAGGCGCCGATGATGGGTGCCAGCAGGTCACTGATCAGTGGCAGGGTCTGGAGTAGGTCGATGATCGGCGCGGCGAACATCCCGGCGAGCGGGATCCCGGTCAGGAACGCGTCGAAGTCGGTGACCTCACTGACTCGCACGCTGAACGTCTGGGTTCCCCTCTGGCCGCCATCGAGCCAATTGGCGTACGGCAGGATCGCGTAGCTCTGGGGCAGGTCCTTCCCCAGAACCCCGAGGGTGAGCTTGCCGCCGAGGTCACCCAGCCCGCAGTTGCTGCCGCAGGTACCGCCAAGGATCTCGTAGGTCAGGGTCGCGCCCCGTCCGCTGACCGCGTTGAGGGTGCCCTGGATGATGCCGTCATCGAATTCCACCGTCGGATTCACGGTGAGGCCGTTGCTGGTCACCTCCTGAGAGGCCGTGACCAAAGCCGCCTGCGCACCGGAACCGGCTGCGCTCAGCGAATGACGACGAGAAACTGCCAGTAGTGCCGCCACCAGCGGCGAGTCCACTGGCACCGGCGTATCGGTGCCGGCCCCGTCGGATCCGTCGTTGTCAGCCTCCGTGAGGTAGGCCGTCACCTCGCCGGGCTCGACCGGCTCGGGAAGCGGCTCCGGAACCGGGTCGATCACCACCGTGGCGGTCGGCTCCTCCGGTGCCGGCAACTCGCCGGCGGGGGGCGGGGACGGCACCTCGTCGACGGCGGCACTGTCACCGGCAATGGACTCCGGGGCGGGCTCCGCGACAGACGCCGCGGCCACGCCCCGGCGGGCCACCGACGCCGCCTGTGGGCTCACCGGGCGGGGCGTCGCCCCGGGAAGAGGGTTGCGCTGCCGATTGTCGACCTTCGCGACAGCACCCCGACCGGCAACCGCGTTGCCGCGCCGGGCCGGTGTGGTCGAGGAGCCAGAAGAGTCTGGGGCATCGGCGGAGTCTGTCGACCCGGACCCACGCGGGCCGGAATCGGAGGCGTCGGCCCACGCCACCCCGTTGCCGGCGAACATGGCGGCACCCACACCGAGCGCGACAGCCAACCCGCCGACTCGTCCGATGAAGCGTGAAGCACCCATGGTGAACCTCCTGAATTAGCCACTACCTGAGCGGAGACTAGCCCCGCCGGGGACACGTTAAGGCTATTTTCAGAAAAGGGTCGACGACATGCCGCCCGACCGACGGCCCATCCTGTCCAGCAAACGGGCGTCGGGCGCTCTACGCGTAGACGAAGTTCGTCGAGCCAATGCGGCCCGGATAGCTGTAGTCGATGTAGATCGGTCCCTGTTGGAACGGGATGTATCCGGTGTTCATCAGGAAATCGTCGGGGACTACCGTCGGCGCGGCGTATCCGCCGACAACGGTGTAGGAGTACAGCAGTGTCTGGCCGTCGGCGGTGTACACCGAAATCCTGGTGCCGGCCGGAACCGACGATGCGCCCCCGATCAGATATTCCGGCAGGGTTCCGTACACACCGCCGGAGTCGATGATCGCGTCAACATCCTGTTTGGGCCCGTCGTTGACCGACACCTGGACGTAGGCGTCCGGCGCGCCGGGCACCACCACCCGGTTCGGCAGCGGGTTGGGCCCGAGGATCATCACGCCACCCAATCCGAAGAACAGGCTCTGGTTCAGCAGGAACCCGTCGCCGAGTTCGCCCGGCAGAGCGGTCATCGGGACACTCGGCCCCGGGCCGTAGGTATTCGCCCCGGCCCCGAGGATGCCGACGACGCCCGCGGGTTCCAGGAAATCCCGGAACGCAGCGGCGTCGTAGTAGACAACGCCGGTATCCGGGTCTGTCCAGGTGTCATCGACGATGTTCACCTCGGTGGGTGCGGTCACCACCCCGCCGCCGAAGTCGACCGTCGTCCGATAGGTCGTGTAATGGAACGTCTGATTGAGGTCCCCGCTGAAGATGACATCGCCGGTCCCCACTGGGGCACCCAGATTCGTCATATCCACCGAGTCGCTGGTCACCAACAGGCCCGAGGATCCGGTGTCGACCAGAATGGGGGTTCGGCGCCCGCCGTTGATCGACAAGCTCACCACCGGTTCGGTGACCGCTTTCATCTGGACCGGAATCACCGCGTATACCTGCCCGTTGCTGCGGGCCTGACCGACCAGTGCCTGGGTGGTGGCCGTCGAGGCGCCGAGCAGATTCACCAGCGGCAGCAGCAGCGCCGCACCCGTCAGGCCTGCCTGCGCCAGGGTTGGCAGCGTCATGGTGACCACCAGGTTGACCTGGGTCAGCTGATGAATGATCGGGACGTTGACGGTGTTCGCGATGGCCTGCGACGCACCCGGCATGTTCTGCTCCCAGGCCGTCAGCGCCCACGAGGCCTGCGCGAGGAACAGTTGCGGCGCGATCGAGGCCACGCCGGCCCCGATGTTGCCCGACCCCCACGTCTGAGCCTCCAGTGCCACCTGCGCCTGCGAGATCTGCAACTGCGCGAGGTTGACGCTGGCGCCCGGCACGATCGGCTCGGCGGGCAGGTAGGAGTCCATGTTGTAGGACGGGTCGGCGGCTGCAGCGGGCACCGAGGCCGCCGCGGATGCGAGCGCCGCGGATGCGACTGCAGCGGTGGCAACCGGGCGCTTGCGGGCCGCTGTCGACGGGGCGATCGAGGCCGCCGCCCGCGGTGACGTGAGAGCGGCGAGCGGAGTCGGTGCTTCGGCGACGGTTTCGGTGGACGCGGCCGTCTCGTCGGGCGCGACGATTTCGCCGCGATCGACGGCGGCCGCCTGCCCCCGCCGCGGCGATCGGGCCGAGTGGGTGCCGGAGCCATCCGGAGCCGCGCCCCGCGACGCCCGCGAGGTCGCCTTCTTGGCCGGGGATTCCGCCGTCTGGGCCGTCTGGGTGCCCGTCGGGTTCGCCTGATCGGTGCCGGGGTCAGCAAAGGCGACCGCGGTGCCGCCGACCATCGCCGCGCCCAGGCCCAGTGTCACCGCTCCGGCACCCAGCCAGGCATAGGGCCGACGGGCGTTGGCGCGGTTGACAGGTGTGTGAGACACGGCGTGAACCTCTCGGATCAGGCGCCAGGCACCAGAACTTCGGCACCTTAACGTTTCCTGAGTGTCTACCACAGAATCGCACCCTTCCCCATTGTCCGAGGTCACCGCGACGCCGTGGTAGACATCTTCTGGATTAGCCGGGGGAAATCCGTGTCTTGTCGCCCCCCCAGCAAAGTTCCTGGCTACGCTCTGGCAAACGCCCCTACTGGTTTTCGGAGGACTTCACATGCATATCTCACTTCGTACGATGACTGCGGGCACAGCCGCGGTGGTCGGCGCCGGGGCCATCGCCATGACGCCGCTCACCCCTGCGGTGAGCGTGCCGTCGATCGCCGTCCCGTCGGCCGCCCAGGTGTCTTTGACCGGCCTCGACAGCCCCCTCACCGAACTCGCCGCCACGGTGGCGTTGATCAACAACGACATCTTCAACGGCACCGACCTGTACGGAGACTACGAATGGGAGCCCTACCAGGGCCTGCTCCCGGAATTCATCTACAACGCCCTGCCGGTCATCAGCCAGGTGGGCTTCAACGGTGCGGCCTACATCGGTGGCTCCGTCGCCGCGCTCACCGAGGTGACCACCATCCTGAGCGAGGCCGTGTGGAATCTTCCGGGCGCCGTGGTCACCGCCACCCAGCAGGCGATCGGCGGTGATTTCTCCGGCGCGCTCGCCACGCTGAGCAATGCGACCCTGGTGCCGTTGCAGAACGCAGGCGGCACCGCCCTCGCGGCCGGCGTCGCAGTGCTCTCCAGTGTGATCACCAACATCACCAACGTGATCGCCGCCGTCCCGCGCATCGTGGGGGGGCTGGTCACCACGACCGTCGGATCGCTCACTGCGGTGTTCGACGCCGTAGTCAACATCGGCACGCAGACCGTCGGCGCGCTGTCCACACTGGACCTCGAAACCGCCTGGAACGTCGTCGTCGACGGACTGCTCGGCCCGGTCGGCGCCGACGGCACGGTGGCCTCAAGCCTGCCCGGCACCATCGAAGCGGTGACGATCGGCCCCGGCCTGGGTCCGCTGGGCAACCCGAACGGATACGCCGTCCCGAGCTTCCGGATGTGGGCAGAGCAGTCGAACCTGCAGATCGCCAACGCTCTGGGCTCCACGTTCCCGGTGCCGTTGGCCTCGGTGGCGGCACCGGCGGCGGCGAAGAAGGCCGGGCGCTCGGCGGCTGTGGTCCGTTCGGCGGCTGCCGTCGCTGCACCTGCGGCCCAGCCCGCCACCGGCGACGGCAGCGCCGCCGCCGTCGAGGAGAACACCACTCCTTCCGTGCGGGCCGGTGCGTCGCAGACTGAAAAGCCGACGAAGCACCGGGCTTCGCGAAAGGCAGCCGACGCCGACAACTGATCGGACATCGGAATGGCCCCTCCGCGCGGAGGGGCCATTACCTTTAGGTGGGCAATCGGTTACCCGTTCGGGCGTTTCCGATCGGTATCCCTACTGGGCTGAACCCTTTTCGGCTCGCCCGGCCTCTTCGGATAGTTCGGTTCTCAGGGCATTTCAACCCTGTGCGG
>CAMCWJ010000197.1 GCA_945882475.1 Bifidobacterium breve | reverse complement strand
CAGTCGCTGATCACCTCGATGGGATTGCGCGGTCTGCCCGCCACGGCACCGGACGGCTTTCGCGTCGTTGACCGGGCCGGAGCCGTCGAGGACCTGCTGCGTGCGCTCAGCGGGGCGCGTCAGGCGATGACACTGATGGCCGGGCTGCTGTGGCTGGTGGCCGCCTCCATCGTGGGGTCAATGATCTACATGTCGGCCATGGAACGGACCCGGGACTTCGCGGTGTTCAAGGCGGTGGGGGTTCCGACCCGCTCGATTCTGGCCGGCCTGGCCATGCAGGCCGTGATCGTGGCCGTTCTCGCGGCAGTGCTCGGCGGGGTGCTGTCGGTACTGCTGGGACCGCTGTTCCCGATGCGCGTGGACGTGCCCCGGATCGCGTTCCTGCTGCTGCCCGTCGTTGCGGTCACCATAGGCGTGCTGGCCAGTGTCGCCGGGTTGCGCCGAGCGGTCACCGTCGATCCCGCCCGGGCGTTCGGGGGGCCCTGAGGCGATGGCCGACCTACGGATCAAGGACCTCGTCGTGGAGTACGCCAGCGGCCAGGAATCGGTACGACCGATCGACGAGCTGAGCCTGGATGTCTCGGCGGGATCGCTGGCAATCCTGTTGGGGCCAAGCGGATGCGGGAAGACCACCCTGCTGTCCTGCCTGGGCGGAATTCTCAAACCGACGGCCGGGCGAATCGAGTTCGGCGACATCGACGTGACCGCTCTGGACACCAGCGAGTTGTCGGAGTATCGGCGCAACACCGTCGGCATCGTGTTCCAGGCCTTCAACCTGGTGCCCAGTCTGACCGCACTGGAGAACGTGTTGGTGCCACTGCGCGCGGCCCGCATGCCCAAGCGCCAGGCCCATGCGCGGGCCGAGGAGTTGCTGGCCCGGGTCGGGTTGGCGCACCGGATGTCCTACCGGCCCGGCGATCTCAGCGGCGGCCAGCAGCAGCGGGTCGCGGTGGCGCGCGCGATCGCCCTGGACCCGCCACTGCTGATCGCCGACGAACCGACCGCGCACCTGGACTACATCCAGGTCGAGGAGGTGCTCACACTGATCCGCGAACTCGCCTCGGGCGAACGGGTGGTGGTAGTCGCCACCCACGACACCCGGATGCTGCCACTGGCCGACCGCGTCGTCGAACTGGTGCCGCACCTCGATGCCGCCGAACACGAGCCCGAGACCGTGAAGCTGTCCGCCGGCGAGAGACTTTTCGAGCAGGGCACGATGGGCGACTCCATCTACGTTGTCACCGAGGGTGAAATCGAGATGATTCGAGAATTGGCCGGCGGCGGTGAACTAGTCATCAAAGTCGCCGCAGCGGGAGACTACTTCGGCGAGATGGGACCGCTGTTCGCCCTGCCCCGCACCGCGACCGCGCGGGCCCGCACCGATGCGACGGTGGTCGGCTACACGGTACAGGGTTTCCGGGAACTACTGGGCACCATCGGATCCCGAGATCTCATCGAGCACAAGGCATTACACCGCGAGCAGTGACACCGGCTCGTTCATCGCACGGGCACCAGGCTGAGCAGCAGGTCCGGGCCGATCAGTTCCACGCTCTCGTAGCGCCACCGCAACGCACCGGCGATACCGGTTACGCCGACGTCGTCAACCGCCGCCATCGGTCCACCCAGCAGCACCGGCGCGACGTAGGCCAGGATGCGGTCGACCACACCGGCCCGCAGGAATGCCCCGGCCAAGGTGGGCCCGCCTTCCACCATCACGTCGGTGCGCCCGGACAGAGCCCGGATCACCTCGTGCGGATCGTGGGTATGCAACAGCATGGTCGATGCATCCCCAAGGGACACATTGGCTTCCGGTGGGATTTCGCGCTTGCCCACGACCACCCGCATCGGTTGATACTCGGCGAGGCTGCCGTCGGGCAGTCGGGCCGTCAGGCTCGGGTTGTCGGCGATCACCGTCCCGGTGCCGACGACGATGGCGTCGGCGGCGGCGCGGCGCAGATGGGTGTCCGCGCGGGCCGCCGCTCCGGTGATCCACTGCGACGAACCGTCCGCCGCCGCGCTTCGCCCGTCGATGCTGGCGGCGAACTTCCAGGTGATGTGTGGCAGGCCGGTGCGCTGCTTGTGCAGCCATTCCCGCAAGACACCGGTGGCCACCTCCTCGGCGCACACCCCACCGGTCACCTCGACACCGCCGGCCCGCAGGCGTTCGGCACCCCCGGCTGCGACCGGGTTCGGGTCGTCGACCGCGTAGACCACCGCGGCCACACCGGCTTCCAGCAGCGCATCCACACAGGGCGGGGTGCGACCGTGATGGTTGCACGGCTCCAGTGTCACGACGGCGGTGCCGCCCGCCGCCCGCTCTCCGGCAGCGCGCAGGGCGATCACCTCCGCATGCGGCCCGCCGTCGGGCTCGGTGGCGCCCACCCCGGCGACGCCGCCGTCCGCGCCGACGATGACAGCTCCCACCGGAGGATTGGGATAGGTGGACCCCTTCACCGACTGCGCCTGGTCAATCGCCAGCCGCATTGCCGCGACGATGTGCGCCGGTGTCGTCATACCCGCAGGTGCGCCGAAGCGGCCGCGGCCTGACGGCGCAGCGCCGCGATGGCGGCGGCCGGGTCCGCCGCGCTGTAGACAGCCGAGCCCGCGACGAAGCAGTCCACTCCGGCTTCGGCAGCCGCTTCGATGGTCTCGGCGTTGATGCCGCCGTCGATCTCGACCAGGATCCTCAGTTCCCCGGAGTCGACCAGTCGGCGTGCGGTCGCCACTTTGCCGAGGACCTCCGGGATGAAGCTCTGCCCGCCGAAACCGGGCTCGACCGACATCACCAGCAGCGTGTCGAAGGACCGCAGGATCTCCAGGTAGGGCTCCAGTGGAGTGCCGGGCTTGACCGACAGGCCCGCCTTGGCGCCGGCCGCGCGGATGTCACGCGCCACCGCAGCCGGATCGTCGGTGGCCTCCGCGTGGAAGGTCACGTTGTAGGCGCCGGCCTCGGCGTAGCCCGGCGCCCAGCGACCCGGGTCGTCGATCATCAGGTGGCAGTCCATCGGAATGTCGGTGACCCGCAGCAGGCTCTCCACCACGGGCAGGCCGAGGGTGAGGTTGGGTACGAAGTGACCGTCCATGACGTCGACGTGCAACCAGTCCGCTCCCGCGACGGCCGCGACCTCGTCGGCGAGTCGGGCGAAGTCGGCCGACAGGATCGACGGCGCGATCATCGGCCGCGACGGGGTTGCCATGCGAGCCACCTTAATCGGTCCCGTTCAGAGGTTCCTGCGCAGCGCGGCGGCGAACATCGCGTCGGTGCCGTGCCGGTGCGGCCACAGCTGAACATACGGTCCGGGGCCGAGGTCTTCGGCCGGGCTGAACAACTCGCGGGCATCCAGGGCCTGCACCGGCTGGCGCCGCAGAGCGTCCGACACCACGCCGACGGTCTCGGCCAGGTGCGGGGAGCAGGTCGCGTACAGCACCACCCCACCTGGCCGGGTCAGTCCGATCGCCGCAGCCAGCAGTTCACGTTGAAGCTTGGCCAGCACCGGCACGTCCGCGGGGGTCCGCCGCCAGCGGGCCTCCGGGCGTCGCCGCAGCGCCCCCAACCCGGTGCAGGGCGCATCGACCAGCACCCGGTCGAAACTCTCTGGCGCCAAACCGGTTTCGCGGCCGTCGGCAACCAGCAGCTCGACCGACAGCCCGCGGGTGTTCTGTTCGACGAACTCGGCGCGGCGCGGATTCGGTTCGATCGCCGTCACGCGTGCGCCCTGCCCGGCGGCGATGGCGGCCATCAACGCGGTCTTCCCGCCGGGTCCGGCACACAGGTCCAGCCACCGGCCGCCGTCGGGTCCCTCCAGGGGTGCGCGGGTCAGCGCGCGGGCCACCAGCTGGCTGCCCTCGTCCTGTACCAGCGCCTGGCCGTCGCGGATCGGCGCGAGCCGGCCAGGATCTCCGCCGGTCAGGTACACCGCATACGGCGAATACCGCCCCACCGTCTCCCCGAGGGATTCGGCCAGTTCCGCCGCGCTCAGCACCCCGGGCCGGGCCGCCAGATGAACGGCCGGGCGTTCATCATCGGCAGCCAGGGCGGCGTCGAGTTCGCCGGCGTCGGCGCCGAGCGCGTCGGCGAAGGACTGGGCGATCCACCGCGGATGGGCGTGGGCGAACGCGATATGGCCGATCGGATCGGCGGCTATCGCGGGCGCGAGTTCGGTCACCCAGGAGCTCTCGTCACGACTGGCGATCTTGCGGAGCACCCCGTTGACGAATCCGGCTCGCACAGAGTCGAATTCGACCCCCGCCTGCTCGACGGTTGTGGATACCGCGGCATGGTCGGCGACATGGGTGCGCAGCAGTTGATAGGCACCCAGGCGCAGCAGATCGAGCAGAACCGGGTCGATCTGGTCGGTGTCGCGGCCGGCCGCCGCGGAGATGACGGCATCTAGCAGTCCGCGGGTCCGGCACGTTCCGTAGGTCAACTCGGTTGCGAACGCGGCATCACGGCCGGTGATACCCCGCTGGGCCAGAATCGCCGGGAGCGCCAGGTTCGCGTAGGCGTCCTGCTCGGAGACCGCGCGCAACACATCGAAGGCGGCACGCCGGGCCGGATCGAGTTGGGCACGCGGCCGACGGGTGGGGCGCTGACCCGCATCGCCCGGCCGACGGGTGGGGCGCTGGGTCACGTCGCCCGGATCCCGGCACCCGGCCGAGCACCCCGGGCCCAGTCCGCAGCGGCCATCGGCTTTTTTCCCGGGGGCTGAATCTGACTGAGCAGTACCGGATCCGATCCGGTGCCCACCCGCAGCAGGGACCGCTCTACCTCAACGTGACCGGGTTCCAGTCGCACACCGGACTCCTCGATGGTGACCGGGCCGAGTTTGATCCGCATGTCCCCCAGCATCGTCCACGCGCCCGGGTTGGGCGTAACCGCCCGGATGCGGCGCTCGATGACATGTGCCGGCAGTTCCCAACGGACCCTGGCCTGCTCGACGGAGATCTTGGGCGCGACGCTGACCCCGTCGGCCGGTTGCGGTATCGGGTTCAGCGTCCCGTCGGCGATACCGTCCACGGTGCTCGCCAACAGCTCCGCGCCCGACCCGGCCAGCCGGTCGAGAAGATCACCGGACGTGTCGGTGGGCCGGATCGTCTCGGTCACCACGCCATAGACGGGACCGGAATCCAGTGCCGGTTCGATCCTGAACGTCGTTGCGCCGGTGACGGTGTCGCCCGCCGCGATGGCGGCCTGCACCGGCGCAGCACCGCGCCAGGCAGGTAGCAGCGAGAAGTGCAGATTCACCCAGCCGTGCGGCGGCACCGCGAGCAGTTGGGAACTCAGCAGGGCGCCGTAGGCGACCACCGCACAGCAATCGGGAGCGAGGTCGGTCAGTTCAGCGGCGAACTCGGGCGAGTTGGGAGTGACGGGCCGCAGCAGCGGGATCCCGGCGTCGTGCGCCAATTGGGCCACCGGTGAGGGAGACGGCTTAGCGCGCCGGCCCGCGGCGGCATCCGGGCGGGTCAGCACGGCGACGACGTCATGGTGGCCGGAGTCGATCAGTCGCTGCAGCGACGGTAGCGCCGGGCCCGGGGTGCCCGCGAAAACGATTCTCATCCAATCACTTTGGCTCTGTTGTTTTCATCGCGGCGACACCTGGTAGAACTCGCGCGGCGAGACACCGGCCATCCCGGCGACGAACATCCACGGAATCGTGGTGGCGAGCCGGTTCACATCGGCCGCGGCGTCGTTGTAGTACTGCCGAGCGAACGCGAGTTTGTCTTCGGTGTCAGC
>CAMCWJ010000196.1 GCA_945882475.1 Bifidobacterium breve | reverse complement strand
AAAGGGCGCTTCCAGCTCACGCAACGGCCGCGAGTCCAACGCGCAGCGCCTCGGCGTCAAGCGGTTCGGCGGCCAGATCGTGAAGGCCGGCGAAATCCTGGTCCGCCAGCGCGGCACCCACTTCCACCCCGGCGTCAACGTCGGTCGCGGCGGTGACGACACACTGTTCGCCACCGCGCCCGGTGCGGTGGAGTTCGGCGTTAAGCGCGGCCGCAAGACCGTCAACATCGTTCGCGTCGCGCGGCCGGAGTAGGTCTCTTTTTCGCGAGTGTGAAGCCACTGTGAAATCGAGGTCGATTTTTCGCAGTCGGTTCACACTCGACGAATGAAAGGACACTGGCCATGCCCCGGTTCGTTGACCGCGTCGTCATCCACACCCGTGCGGGCAATGGCGGCAACGGGTGCGCCTCGGTGCACCGGGAGAAATTCAAGCCGCTCGGTGGTCCCGACGGCGGGAACGGTGGTCGCGGCGGCAGCGTGATCCTGGTGGTCGACCCCCAGGTGCACACCCTGCTCGACTTCCACTTCCATCCGCACGTCGACGCGCCGTCCGGCAAGCAGGGCATGGGTGCCAACCGGGAGGGTGCCAACGGAGGCGACCTCGAGGTCCGGGTGCCCGACGGCACCGTGATTCTCGACGAACAGGGCCGGATGCTCGCCGACCTCGTCGGCGCCGGCACCCGTTTCGTCGCCGCCGAGGGCGGCCGGGGCGGTCTGGGCAACGCTGCGCTGGCGTCGCGGGCCCGAAAGGCCCCCGGCTTCGCGCTGCTGGGGGAGAAGGGCCAGGCCCGCGACCTCACCCTGGAACTCAAGACGGTCGCCGACGTCGGATTGATCGGCTTCCCATCGGCCGGCAAGTCCTCACTGGTGTCGGCCATCTCGGCGGCCAAGCCCAAGATCGCCGACTACCCGTTCACGACGCTGGTTCCCAACCTCGGTGTCGTCTCGGCCGGCGACCACACTTTCACCGTTGCCGACGTGCCCGGCCTGATCCCGGGTGCCTCCCAGGGCCGCGGCCTGGGTCTGGATTTCCTGCGCCATATCGAACGATGCGCGGTGCTGGTGCATGTCGTCGACTGCGCGACGCTGGATCCCGGCCGCGATCCGGTCTCTGACATCGAGGCCCTGGAGGCCGAACTGGCCGCCTACCGGCCGACGCTGCAGGGCGACTCGACGCTGGGTGATCTCGCTGACCGCCCACGCGCGGTCGTTCTCAACAAGATCGACGTGCCTGACGCCAGGGAACTCGCCGACTTCTTGCGCCCCGACATCGAGGAGCGCGGCTGGCCGGTGTTCGAGATTTCGACCGTCACCCGGGAAGGCTTGCGGGAGTTGACGTTTGCGCTGTGGGGCCTGGTCTCGGCCTACCGGGACGCGCAGCCCGCCGTGGTGCCGCGCCGGCCGGTGATCCGTCCGGTCCCGGTCGACGCGAGCGGTTTCACGGTCGAGGCTGATCCCGCCAACCCCGGCGGCTTCGTGGTCCGCGGGGTTCGGCCGCAACGCTGGGTGGCCCAGACCGACTTCGTCAACGACGAGGCGGTGGGCTACCTCGGGGACCGGCTGGCCCGGCTCGGCGTCGAGGAGGAACTGCTGCGCCGGGGTGCGCGACCGGGTTGCGCGGTCACCATCGGAGATGTGACGTTCGACTGGGAACCGCAGACCCCCGCGGGCGTCGACATGACGCCGAGCGGCCGCGGAACCGACGTGCGGTTGGAGCGCAGCGACCGGATCGGTGCGGCTGAACGCAAGCAGGCCCGCCGGCAACGCCGTGAGCACGAGGACGAGCAGTGAGCGAACACCGCGAGGCGATCCGTGCCGCGCGCAGCATCGTCGTCAAGGTCGGAACCACCGCGCTCACCGATTCCGCCGGGCTGTTCGACGCCGGCCGCCTGGCCCTGCTCGCCGAGGCTCTCGAAGCCCGGATGAAGGCCGGATCCGACGTGGTGATCGTGTCCTCCGGCGCCATCGCGGCCGGCATCGAACCGCTCGGGCTGAACCGCCGTCCCACAGACCTGGCCACCAAACAGGCCGCCGCCAGCGTCGGCCAGGTAGCCCTGGTCAACGCGTGGAGCGCGGCATTCGCCCGCTATGGGCGCACCGTCGGGCAGGTGCTGCTGACCGCTCATGACATCTCGCAGCGGGTGCAGCACACCAACGCCGCGCGCACCCTGGACCGGCTGCGCGCGCTGCATGCGGTGGCGATCGTCAACGAGAACGACACGGTGGCCACCAACGAGATCCGGTTCGGCGACAACGACCGGCTCTCGGCGCTGGTGGCACATCTGGTCGGCGCCGATGCACTCGTACTGCTCTCCGACATCGACGGCCTGTACGACGCCGATCCGCGCAAGGGCGGCGCACGCTTCATCGCCGAGGTCGCGGGTCCGGCCGATCTGGACGGGGTGGTGGCCGGCGAGGGCAGCCGCTTGGGCACCGGCGGAATGGGTTCCAAGCTGTCCTCGGCGCTGCTGGCCGCCGACGCCGGGGTGCCGGTACTGCTGGCCGCCGCGGCCGACGCCGGGGCCGCGTTGGCCGACGCGTCGGTGGGCACCGTGTTCGCCCCCCGGCAGGTGCGGATGTCGGCCCGCCGGTTCTGGGTGCGCTACGCCGCCGAGGCGGCCGGCACCCTGAGTCTGGACGCCGGCGCGGTGCGTGCGGTGGTCGATCAGCGCCGATCGCTGCTGGGGGCCGGGATCACCGGGCTGAGCGGAAAGTTCTTCGGCGGCGACGTCGTCGAACTGCACGGCCCCGATGGTGCACTGGTGGCCCGCGGTGTGGTCGCCTACGACGCCGGAGAACTCGCGGGCATGATCGGCCGTTCGACCTCGGACCTGCCGGCTGACATGCGCCGGCCGGCGGTGCACGCCGATGACCTCGTGGCGCTGTAGCGCTACCGCCTCACCGCCTGACCGGTGAGTTCGTCGGCCAATAACGCCAGCATCGCTGAGCACCCGGCGTTGATCTTGACCGTCGCGAGGTCGTCGCCGCGGGTTGGGCCTCGGTTGACGATCGCGACTGGCAACCCGAGCGCGGCGGCGTGCCGGACGAAGCGGTAGCCGGAGAACACCGTCAGCGAGGATCCCGCAACCAGCAGCGCATCGGACTGCTCAACCAGTGAATACGCCTGGTCCACAATCTCTTTGGCGACACTTTCGCCGAAGTAGACGATGTCCGGCTTCAGCATCCCGCCGCATGACGGGCAGTCGATGAACTGGAAAGACTCGGTGTCGGAGACGATCGCATCGGCATCGGGTGCCACCGCCAGCCCGCCGACTTGGTGCTCTGCGAAACCCGGATTGGCGTCCTCGAGCAGCACGGCGAGCGCCGCCCGGCTCATGGTGTGAGCGCAGTCCAGGCACACCACCTGTGCGTAGGTCCCGTGCAGGTTGATCACGCCGGCACTGCCGGCCTTGGTGTGCAGCAGGTCGACGTTCTGGGTGATCACTCCGGTGACGATGCCGGCGTGCTCCAGGGTGGCCAGGGCGCGGTGGCCGGCGTTGGGCAGGGTGAGCGCCATGTGCCGCCAGCCGAGGTGGTTGCGAGCCCAGTAGCGGCGGCGGAACTCGCAGCTGGAGGTGAACTGCCGGATCGTCATCGGGTTGGCCGGCGGGGAGTCCGGCCCCCGGTAGTCCGGGATGCCGGAGTCGGTGGAGATGCCCGCCCCGGTCAGCACCGCGAGGCGCCTGCCGGTCAGCAGTGCGACGAGTTCGGGGGCGTCCACACCGACGAGGGTAGGCCACCGCCCCCTCGACACCGGCCTGCGACAATGAGGCGTGGACTTTTACTCCGCCTACCGGCACGGGTTCGCGCGGGTGGCCGCGTGCACCCACCGCACAGCGCTCGCCGATCCGGCCGCTAACGCCGAGTCGGTGCTGCGGGTCGCGCGGGCCTGCCACGACGACGGCGTCGCGGTCGCGGTGTTTCCGGAGCTGACCCTGTCGGGTTACTCGATCGAGGATATCCTGTTGCAGGACAGCCTGCTGGAGGCGGTCGAGACGGCGCTGGCCGACGTCGTCGCCGGCTCGGCGGACCTGCTACCGGTGCTGGTGGTCGGTGCTCCGCTACGCCACCTGCACCGGGTGTACAACACCGCGGTGGTGATCCACCGCGGGTCCGTCCTCGGCGTGGCGGTGAAGTCCTATCTGCCGACCTACCGGGAGTTCTACGAGCGCCGCCAGATGGCACCGGGCGACGACATGGGAGGCACCATCCGGCTGTTCGGCCTCGACACCGAGGTGCCGTTCGGGCCCGATCTACTGTTCGCCGCCCATGATCTGCCCGGCCTGGTGCTGCACGTCGAGATCTGCGAGGACATGTTCGTGCCGATCCCGCCGAGCGCCCAGGCGGCACTGGCCGGCGCCACGGTGCTGGCCAACCTGTCCGGCAGCCCGATCACGATCGGCCGGGCCGAGGATCGCGCGCTGCTGGCCCGTTCGGCGTCGGCGCGCTGCCTGTCTGCCTACGTCTACGCCGCGGCCGGCGAGGGGGAGTCGAGCACGGATCTGGCCTGGGACGGCCAGACGATGATCTACGAGAACGGCCGGCTGCTGGCCACATCGCAACGCTTCGCCAAGGGCGACAACCGCTGTGTCGCCGATGTCGACCTGGAACTGCTGCGCGCCGAGCGGCTGCGGATGGGAACCTTCGACGACAACCGCCGCCATCATCAGGGAGCGCTGGATGGCTTCCGCCGCATTGGTTTTCGGCTCGATCCGCCCGCCGGCGACATCGGCCTGCGGCGTCAGATCGAGCGGTTCCCCTTCGTGCCCAGCGATCCGGCCCGGCTGGAGCAGGACTGCTACGAGGGATACAACATCCAGGTGGCAGGACTGGAGCAGCGATTGCGTGCGCTGAACTTCCCCAAGGTCGTCATCGGTGTCTCGGGCGGTCTGGACTCCACGCATGCCCTCATCGTGGCTGCTAAGGCGATGGACCGAGAAGGCCGGCCGCGCAGCGACATCCTGGCATTTACTCTTCCCGGGTTCGCCACCGGCGAGCACACCAGGAACAACGCAGTCGCGCTGTCGAAGGCGCTGGGTGTGACGTTTGAGGAGATCGACATTCGGCCGACCGCCAAGTTGATGCTCACCGAACTCGGCCACCCGTTCGCCCGCGGCGAGCAGATCTACGACATCACCTTCGAGAACGTCCAAGCCGGGTTGCGCACCGACTACCTGTTCCGGATCGCCAACCAGCGTGGCGGCATCGTGCTGGGCACCGGAGACCTCTCAGAGCTGGCCCTGGGCTGGTCGACCTACGGCGTCGGTGACCAGATGAGTCACTACAACGTCAATGCCGGGGTACCGAAAACCCTGATCCAGCATCTGATTCGGTGGGTGATTTCCGCGCAGGAGTTCGACAACGAGGTAGGTGTGATCCTGCAGTCGGTGCTGGAGACCGAGATCACCCCGGAACTGGTACCCGCCGGTGACGGCGAGGAGGTCCAGAGCAGCGAGGCCAAGGTCGGGCCGTACCCCTTGCAGGACTTCAACCTGTTTTGGGTGCTGCGGCATGGCTTCCGGCCCTCGAAGATCGCGTTCCTGGCCTGGCACGCGTGGGGCGAGGCTTATTCGCTCTCCGAGATTCGCCAGTGGCTCACCGTCTTCGCCCAGCGGTTCTACTCGTTCAGCCAGTTCAAGCGATCGGCACTGCCCAACGGCCCCAAGGTCTCCCATGGTGGATCGCTGTCGCCGCGCGGTGACTGGCGGGCCCCGTCGGACATGGCGGCGACGGTCTGGCTGGA
>CAMCWJ010000195.1 GCA_945882475.1 Bifidobacterium breve | reverse complement strand
AGCCATTCGACGTAGTAGGAGCCTCCCCACGGGTCGATGGGCCGGGTGGTGCCGGACTCCTGCTGCAGCAATAGTTGGGTATTGCGCGCGATCCGTGCCGAGAAGTCGGTGGGCAGCGCGAGCGCCTCGTCGAGGGCGTTGGTGTGCAGCGACTGGGTGTGGCCCTGAGTGGCCGCCATCGCCTCGACACAGGTTCGCGCGACGTTGTTGAACGGATCCTGGGCGGTCAGCGACCAACCCGAGGTCTGCGAATGTGTCCGCAGCGACAGTGATTTCGGGTTCTGGGTTCCGAAGCCGGCAACCAGTTCGCTCCACAGCAGCCGGCCGGCCCGCAGTTTGGCCACCTCCATGAAGAAGTTCATCCCGATGCCCCAGAAAAACGACAGCCGGGGCGCGAACTTGTCGATGTCGAGGCCCGCATCCAGGCCGGCCCGGATGTAGTCGACACCATCGGCCAGGGTGTAGGCCAACTCCAAATCGGCTGTGGCACCGGCTTCTTGGATGTGATAGCCCGAGATCGAGATCGAGTTGAATTTAGGCATGCGCGCGCTGGCGTAGGCGAAGATATCGGAGATGATCCGCATGGAGGGCTTCGGCGGGTAGATGTAGGTGTTGCGGACCATGAACTCCTTGAGGATGTCGTTCTGGATGGTCCCGGCCAGCTTCTCCGGCGGTACGCCCTGCTCCTCTGCAGCCACCACATAGAGGGCGAGGATCGGTAGCACGGCACCATTCATCGTCATCGAGACCGAGACCGCCGACAGGTCGATCCCGTCGAAGAGTTCGCGCATGTCCAGAATCGAGTCGATCGCCACCCCGGCCATCCCGACGTCGCCCTGCACCCGCGGATGGTCGGAGTCGTAACCGCGGTGGGTAGCCAGATCGAAGGCTACCGACAGGCCCTTCTGGCCGGAGGCGAGGTTGCGTCGATAGAAGGCGTTGGAATCGGCGGCGGTGGAGAATCCCGCGTACTGCCGGATAGTCCACGGTTGGTTGACGTACATCGTCGGGTAGGGCCCGCGGATGAACGGTGCCTGCCCGGGCAGGCTGTCCAGCGGGTAGCCCTGCGCCACCGCCTCATCGCGGTCTTCGCCCACATAGAGGGGTTTGACGACGATGCCCTCCGGGGTGTTCCACTCGAGGTGATCAGGGGTGTAGTGGGTGGCACTGGCCGCTTCGGAAACCAGTTGCGCGGCGGCGGCGCGGGTGGGGGCCTGCGCACCGTGACCGCCGAGCAGGGGCACCTCGGCGAAACTGGGCACGCCAGCCTGCGAATTCGGCGCCGCGGCGCCGGCGTCCAGGTCGGACTGGGTCATTGCGGTCATGCCCCCAATCGGGTCAGCAGTGCGGACAGTGCTTCGACCGCATCGATTGTGGCGGTCAGGTAACCGTCTGGCCGGGAGTCGGCGGGCAGGGCGGCGACGGCTTTCTCCGGACCCGCCAGGTAGATCTGCCCGCATCCGCCCGCCCGGGCATCGGCTACGACGTCGGCCACCTCGGCCGCGTAGCGTGCGTCGGTGCCGCAGATCACCGCGACGTCTGTGGATGCCTCGCTGATGGCGCCCGGCACGCTATCGAGCGTCCCGGGGTTGACGGCCTCGATCCCGCCGGAGGCCAGCAGGTTGGTGATGAAACTGACCCGAATGTTGTTCTCGGCCAACGGTCCCAGCGGTAACAGCAGCACCCTGGGCCGGGCGCCGGTGCGTGCGAGATAGGCGTCGGACCGGTCGCGCAGTGCCTCGAACGGCGCGGCGTAGCTCGCGACTGCCGGAGCCGAGACCGGTTGCGGCAGCGGCGGTTCGGCAATGTTCGGGAACTCGTTGACTCCGGTGATGGCGGTGCGGCGGTGCGCGACGTCGGCGGCCCGGCCAGCACCGACCAGCCCGATCTGATCGACGACGTAGCCGATCGCCTTGCCGAAACCACCGCGGGCCTCGATTTCCTGGAAATGCGACCAGGCCGCTCCGGCAAGGGATCCGGTGAGATCCTCGACGAACCAGGACCCGCCGGCCGGGTCGAGAACCCGCCCAGCATGCGACTCCTCCAGCAGCAGTAACTGAGAGTTGCGGGCGATACGACGGGCGAAATCCGCCGAGTACCCCGGGTAGCCGCGGGGGATGGCCACGTCGAAGGGCAGCACCTGAACGGTCTCGGCTCCACCGACTCCCGCGCCGAAGGCAGCAAGGGTGGTGCGCACCATGTTCACCCACGGCTCGCGGCGGGTCATCATCGGCAACGAGGTGCGGGCATGCAGTCGCGCCGCGCCGCTGTCCGGCTCGCCCAGTACCTCGGCGATCCGGCCCCAGAGTTGCCGTGCCGCGCGGAACTTCGCGATCGTCATGAACTGATCGTCATCGGCTGACAGCCGAAAACTGATCTGACCCAACGCATCCCGGGTGCTCAGTCCGGCAGCGATCAGTAGCCTCAGGTACTCGGTCGCCGCGCCCATCACTGCGGCGAGTTCCCACGCAGCGTTGGCGCCCACGTCGTGGAACGCGGTTCCGTCGACGGTGATCGCGCGTACTCCGGGCCGGCCGGCCAACTCGGCGGCCACCGCGATGACGTCGTCGACCCCGGGGGCGGCGCAACCGCGCACCGGAGCGGTCAGCGGGTCAGCGCCCAGATCGATCGACATCGCCGCGCGCCGGTCCTCGTCGGCGCCTGCTACCAGGGCCAGGATCGCCCGCGCAGCCGGGGCGAAGGCGGCGCCGGCATCGAGCACAACGGGCGCGAGTTCGAGGTAGACACCCTCGAGCAGTCGGTCTAGGTCCGCGGGGGGCACCCGGTCATCGAGGCCCCCGGGGGCCGGCACGTCATCGCCGACCCGCAGCACCAGTGCGCTCACCCCGTCGACCAACGCCGTCAGAATCTGACCGTTGCCCTCTGCGGTGGATCCGGTGAAGCCCGGAGCAGGGAACTCCTCGGCGACCTTCCAGCCGGAGAGCACATCTCGGTGCGGATCAGCGCCGCGCAGGAACGGCCGGTCGCCGGGCAATGGGGCCTCGGGCAACGCATCGAGTGCGGTGTAAAGAGCACGGATGGCGAAGCCTTCATAGGTCGGCGAGTCCAGCAGTCGCTCCGGTTGCCCGGTGTACTCCGCCGGATCGCGCCGGGCACTCTTGGCAAGCACTTCGGCCACGGCACCACGCCACCGGTCGTGGGCCTGCTGCAGGTCTACGGGCACCTACTGGCTCCTGTGCTCGGGTGGCGGCCACCGCCACGGTGAACTCAGGCTAGATGATCGCCTGTTGGACCGGTCGGCAGCGCGGGTGAATCGCCTCACGGTCGGCCAGTGCCGTCGCATACAGCACGTAGCCTTGGCGGACGTGACCTCAACCCGCCCGGGAACCGCACTCGGTGCGGTCCGCAGTGTGGGTTCGGCGGTAGTCAGCACGGCCCGGCAGGTGGGTCGCACCCGCATCGTGGTGACCGCGATCGCCGCGGCGATCGTCGTCGCCGTGGTGCTGCTGGTTCCGCTGCCCACGGCGGTGCAGATGCGGGACTGGGCCCGCTCGGTCGGCCCCTGGTTCCCGCTGGCGTTCCTGGGCGCCCACATCGTCGTGACGGTGCTGCCCTTCCCCCGCACCGCCTTCACCTTGGCGGCCGGTCTGCTGTTCGGTCCCGCGCTGGGCGTGCTCATCGCGGTGACGGCCAGCACGCTCAGCGCACTGATCGCAGTGCTCGGGGTGCGGTCGCTTGGCTGGCACCTCAGCGCTGCCGGCAGCCATCCCCGGCTGGAATCCCTCAATGCTCGCCTGCGCCGGCGCGGTTGGCCCGCGGTGCTGTCGCTGCGGCTGATCCCGGCGGTGCCGTTCTCGGTACTCAACTACGCGGCCGGCGCCTCTGCCGTGCGCATCATGCCGTTCGTTCTGGCCACCATGATAGGGCTGCTACCCGGCACGTCGGCGGTCGTCATCCTCGGCGACGCCATGACCGGCAACGTCAACCCGCTGCTGGTGCTGGTGTCGCTGTGCACCGCGGCCCTCGGCGTCGGCGGGCTGATCTACGAGGGCCGCCGATATCGGCGCGAGCACGACGCGCGCTAGCACTGTTGGTCATCCGACCGGGCTACAGAACCCCGAGAATGATCGCCGTCGGCGGGATACCGCAACGGTTCCGGAGATCGACCGCGGGCGCGCGGATCGCGTCCAGTTCGGCCTTCACCTGCGGGTTGGCCTGGAAGTACTCTTGAGGCTTTCGGTTCTTCTGATCCGGTTCTTTCCGGCCGTCAGCCGTCGACCGGAGGTTCGATAGCCTCCTGAGGCAGCGGCTCAGCGGGCGCCAGCGCGCCGGCACCAAAGCCTGAGGTGAGCGCATCGGGTTCCAACACCACGGCCGGACCCCGGGCCTCCGCCTCCGCGGTCGCCACCGCGAGCGCGATCGCCGGATCGGTCTGGGTGGTGAACCACTCGGCGACCTCGTCGGAATCATCAACGGAGGGCGGCACGTCAGTCTCGACCGGTGACGGCTGGTAGCGGATCACGCCATCGGAACCCGGCGTTCCCAGCAACTTGGTAAAGCCCTGGAGTGCGGCGGCGAAGTCGCTCGGAACGACCCATACCTTGTTGGCGTCGCCCTGGGCCATCTGCGGCAGGGTCTGCAGGTACTGATAGGCCAGCAGTTCGGGCGTCGGCCGGCCGGCCTTGATCGCGGCGAAGGTCTTCTCGATGGCCTTGGCCTGACCTTGGGCGTTCAGGTACTGCGCGGCCCGTTCACCCTGGGCCCGCAAAATCCGCGACTGCCGGTCGCCTTCGGCAGCCAGGATGGCCGCCTGCTTGCCGCCCTCGGCCGCCAGGATCTGTGCCTGCCGAGTGCCTTCGGCGGTGAGGATCATCGCGCGCTTCTCGCGATCGGCACGCATCTGCTTCTCCATCGAGTCCTGAATGGACGGCGGCGGGTCGATGCTGCGCAACTCCACCCGGGCAACCCGCAGGCCCCAGCGTCCGGTGGCCTCGTCGAGCACCCCGCGCAACTGCGCGTTGATCTTGTCGCGGCTGGTCAGCGTCTGCTCCAGGGTCATGCCGCCGACGACGTTGCGCAGGGTGGTGGTGGCCAGTTGCTCGACGCCGACGATGTAGTTGTTGATCTGGTAGACCGCCGCCTGCGGGTTGGTGACCTGGAAGTAGACCACGGTGTCGATGTTGACGGTCAGGTTGTCCTCGGTGATCACCGGCTGCGGCGGAAAGGAGACCACCCGCTCGCGAAGGTCGACTCGTGCCCGGATCCGGTCGATGAACGGAATCAGCAGGGTGAGCTGCCCGGACACCGTCTTGCTGTAGCGCCCGAGGCGCTCGATCACCGCCGCCTCGGCCTGCGGGATGAGGGCGATGGACTTGGCGACGACGATGAAGGCGAAGATCACCAACGCCGCCAGCACCACCAGACCGGTTAACGCTCCGTCCATCATGCGTCTCCTTTTTCGGGGCCAGTCAGAACAATCGAGCGCGTCACAACAATCGGGGGCGTCACGGGTTCTGCCAGACCACCGCGGTGGCACCGTCGATGTGCATGACGGTCACCTGATCGCCGGGCTGGTAGACCTCGTCGTCGTTGTAGGGACGAGCGGTCCAGATCTCGCCGTCGAGTTTGACCTGACCCTGGTGCCGGCTGACCAGATCGAGGACCACTGCACGGCGGCCCTCGAGCGCCTTGGCCGGCTCGGGCAACCCCGTACCTGAGTTGAGTCGACGACGCAGCGCGGGCCGCACCAGTCCGAGCAGCAGCACCGATACCACCAGGAACACCACGCCGTCGG
>CAMCWJ010000194.1 GCA_945882475.1 Bifidobacterium breve | reverse complement strand
TGCGATCCGCACCGCGCTGATGCGCGACGGGCTCGCTTACGTGCAGGCCGGCGGCGGGGTGGTGGCCGACTCCAACGGCCCCTACGAATACACCGAGGCGGCCAATAAGGCCCGCGCGGTGCTGCATGCGATCGCCGCCGCCGAAACGTTGGGCACCCCGTGATCCGCGGCGCGCAACTTCTGCTGATCGCCTCGGCCCTCGGGTTGTGGGTGGCATCGAGGCTGCCGTGGGTGGCGGTGGGGTCGTTCGACGGTCTGGGCCATCCCAGGACCGCGACGCTCACCGGTGCGACGTGGTCCACCGCGCTGCTGCCACTGGCGCTGTTGCTGCTCGCGGCGGCGCTGGCCGGTCTGGCGGTGCGGGGTGCCCTGCTGCGGGTGCTTGCGGTGCTGGTGGCTGTCGGTTCGCTGGGGTTGGGGTATCTCGGAATCAGCCTGCTCGTGATGCCCGACGTCGCCGCCCGCGGCGCCGCGCTGGCCGGGGTGCCGATCGAGACACTGGTTTCGAGTCAGCGTTATCTCTCTGGCGCGATCATCACCGTGGTCGCCGCGGTGGGCACCCTGTTGGCCGCGGTGCTGCTGCTGCGTGCTGCCTCGAGCAGTCGTACCGCGACGAAGTACGCCTCAGCTGCCGGCGACGCCGGTTCGGCGGACTCCGAGCGGGGTATGTGGGACGCACTCGATGAGGGACGCGACCCGACTGACCCCGGGCCCGGGGCGGTGCCGGATTCGGCCCGCTCCGACATCGAGGGCCGGTGATGGATGTCAGCTACCGGGCGGTTACCCTTTCCCAAACATCTGATTCATCGTTCGGCGTCGATAGAGGGGAACCGGCTGCAATGAGTTCGGCGACCGTGCTCGACTCCATTCTCGAGGGAGTCCGCGCCGACGTCGCCGCTCGCGAGGCGCTCGTGAGCATGGCAGAGGTCAAGGCCGCAGCCGAGAGCGCGCCGGCACCGCGGGATGTTCTCGCCGCGTTGCGCGAACCTGGAATCGGTGTGATCGCGGAAGTCAAGCGGGCCAGCCCGTCGCGCGGGCAACTTGCGCCGATCAATGATCCGGCCGAACTGGCCCGCGCCTATCAGAGCGGTGGCGCGCGGGTGATCAGCGTGCTCACCGAGGAGCGTCGGTTCAACGGCTCGCTGGCCGACCTGGACGCGGTGCGCGCCGCCGTGAGCATCCCGGTGCTGCGCAAGGATTTCATCGTCCGGCCCTACCAGATTCATGAGGCCCGCGCGCACGGCGCGGACATGCTGCTGCTGATCGTTGCCGCGCTGGAGCAACCCGCACTCGCGTCGATGCTCGACCGCACCGAGTCGCTGGGCATGACCGCTTTGGTGGAGGTCCACACCGAGGAGGAGGCCGACCGTGCACTGCAGGCCGGTGCCAAGGTGATCGGAGTCAACGCACGCGATCTGAAGACCCTCGACGTCGACCGGGACTGCTTCGCGCGGATCGCGCCGGGACTACCGTCGGACATCATCCGGATCGCCGAGTCGGGTGTTCGCGGGCCGGCCGACCTGCTCGCCTACGCCGGTGCCGGGGCCGACGCGGTGCTCGTCGGAGAGGGGCTGGTCACCAGTGGAGATCCGCGCACCGCAGTGGCCGACCTGGTGACCGCGGGCACGCACCCGTCGTGTCCGAAACCGGTCCGCTGACCCGGCCCTAGAGTCCTGACATGGCCAACCTCTCGACCCCCGATCTGCAGACCCCCGAGCTGCAGCAGTCCGACATGCCGCGCACCAGTTCCGCGATAGCCGAACCGACCAGCCACGACCCAGACGCCCGCGGCCACTTCGGCATTTTCGGCGGTCGCTATGTCGCCGAGGCGCTGATGGCGGTTATCGAGGAGGTCACCGCGGCCTACGAGAAGGCCCGCACCGATCAGAGGTTCCTCGACGAACTCGATCGTCTGCAGGCGCACTACGCCGGCCGACCGTCGCCGCTGTATGAGGCTTCCCGACTCAGCGCGCACGTCGGTGGTGCGCGGATCTTCCTCAAACGCGAGGACCTCAATCACACCGGCTCGCACAAGATCAACAACGTGCTTGGCCAGGCACTGCTGGCAAAGCAGATGGGCAAGACCCGGGTCATCGCCGAGACCGGCGCCGGTCAGCACGGGGTGGCCACCGCCACCGCCTGCGCTCTGCTCGGTCTGAAGTGCGTGATCTACATGGGAGCGGTCGACACCGCCCGCCAAGCGCTCAATGTCGCCAGGATGCGGTTGCTCGGCGCCGACGTGGTGGCCGTGCAGTCCGGATCAAAGACCCTCAAGGACGCCGTCAACGAGGCGTTCCGGGACTGGGTGGCCAACGCGGACGACACCTACTACTGCTTCGGCACCGCCGCCGGGCCGCATCCGTTCCCGCTGATGGTGCGCGACTTCCAGCGCGTCATCGGCTTGGAGGCGCGCGCCCAGATCCTGGTCCAGGCCGGCCGGCTACCCGACGCGGTGGCCGCCTGCGTCGGCGGGGGATCCAACGCGATCGGCATCGTCCACGCCTTCCTCGATGATCCGGATGTGCGACTGATCGGCTACGAGGCCGGCGGCGACGGCGTCGAGACCGGACGGCACGCCGCGACGTTCGCCGGCGGGACGCCCGGGGCGTTCCAGGGTTCGTACTCCTACGTCATGCAGGACGCAGACGGCCAGACCATCGAATCCCACTCCATCTCAGCCGGATTGGATTATCCCGGTGTCGGCCCCGAGCACGCGTTTCTCAAGGAGGCCGGCCGCACCGAGTACCGGCCGATCACCGACACCGAGGCGATGGACGCCTTCGGCCTGCTGTGCAGGCTGGAGGGCATCATCCCGGCCATCGAGACCGCGCACGCCATCGCCGGCGTCCTCACCCTGGCGGCCGAACTCGGGCCGGACTCGGTGATCCTGATCAATCTCTCCGGCCGCGGCGACAAGGACGTCGAAACCGCCGCGCGCTGGTTCGGCCTGTTCGACGGAGCGGGACCGGGAGTCTCATGAGCGTGACCCACAGCCAGCCCGGTCGGCTGGGATCGATTTTCGATGCCTGCCGCGCCGAGGGTCGCGCCGCGCTGATCGGTTATCTGCCGACCGGGTATCCGGATTTGCCGATCTCGATGGAGGCCATGCTGGCACTGACCGAATCCGGTTGCGACATCATCGAAGTGGGCGTGCCCTATTCCGATCCGGGCATGGACGGTCCGGTGATCGCCTCCGCGACCGAGGTTGCGCTGCAATCCGGCGTGCGGGTCCGTGACACCCTGGCGGCCGTCGAGGCGATCAGTAACGCCGGTGGCAACCCCGTCGCCATGACGTACTGGAATCCGGTGTTGCACTACGGGATTGATGCTTTCGCCCGGGATCTTGCCGCTGCCGGCGGTCTGGGAATGATCACCCCGGATCTCATTCCGGACGAAGCCGAGGGCTGGCTGGCGGCGTCGGAACAGCACGGACTGGACCGGATTTTTCTGGTGGCGCCGTCGTCGACGCCGCAACGGCTGGCGCGCACTGTCGAGGCGTCCCGCGGCTTCGTCTACGCCGCCTCCACCATGGGTGTGACTGGCGCGCGCGAGGCGGTGTCGCAGGCGGCACCGGAACTGGTGGGCCGGGTCAACGCTATCTCCGACATCCCGGTCGGGGTTGGTCTTGGGGTCCGCTCGCGCGAGCAGGCCGCCGAGTTGGCCGGTTTCGCCGACGGGGTAATCGTCGGCTCGGCCCTGGTGTCGGCCCTCGGTGACGGGGTCGCCGCGGTGCGGACCCTGACCGGTGAACTGGCTGCTGGGGTTCGAGAGAAGGTGCCTGCCACGTGACGACGACGGTTCTTGCCTACTTCCCGAGTCCGGCCCAGGGCGTGGGGTATCTCGGCCCCGTCCCGAGCCGGGCCTATGCGCTGTGCATCATCGCCGGCATCATCGCGGCCCTGATCATCGGCGACCGCCGGTGGGTGGCCCGCGGCGGGGAACGCGGGGTCATTTACGACATCGCGCTGTGGGCGGTTCCGTTCGGGCTGATCGGTGGCCGGCTCTATCACCTGATGACCGACTGGCGGACGTACTTTGGCCGCGGCGGTGCGGGGGTGGGTGCTGCGCTGCGGATCTGGGAGGGCGGCCTCGGGATCTGGGGTGCGGTTGCACTCGGTGGCGTGGGCGCCTGGATTGCCTGTCGTCGCAGGGGAATTCCGCTTCCGGCCTTCGGTGACGCAGTTGCGCCGGGCATCGTGCTGGCGCAGGCGATCGGCCGGCTGGGCAACTACTTCAATCAGGAACTCTACGGCCGGGAGACCACCGTGCCGTGGGGCATGGAAGTGTTCTATCGGCGTGACTCGTCGGGCATGGTGGACGTCCATTCCCTCGACGGTGTCTCGACCGGTCAGGTCGCGGCCGTCGTTCATCCGACCTTTCTCTACGAATTGCTGTGGAACCTGCTGGTTTTCGTGCTGCTGATCTACGTCGACCGCAAGTACCGGATCGGTCATGGCCGGTTGTTCGCGCTGTATGTGGCGGCCTACTGCGTCGGACGGTTCGGTGTCGAACTGCTGCGCGACGACACCGCGACCCAGATCGCCGGTATCCGGGTCAACGTGTTCACCGCGACGTTCGTGTTCATCGGCGCGGTGGTGTATATGCTGGCCGCGCCCAAGGGTCGGGAAGACCCGGCGACGCTACGCGGTAGGGATGAGTCGAGCGCCGCGGAACCGGAGTCCCGGGTCGAGGAGTGGGCCGAGGATCTGGTGGCGGCCGCCAAGGGCAGTGGCATCGTCGCGGCCGCGACCGTGGCCGGCGAACACGAGCACCAAGATGCCATCGCCGTCGGCGATCTCGATGCGGATGTGGAGTCGGATACCGCTGACGAGGCCGATGAAGAGATCGATGAGATCGAGATCGACGAGATCGACGCGGAGATTGACGAGATCGCCGAGATCGACGCCAAGATCGACGCCGAGATTGACGCCGAGATCGACGCCGAGGAGATCGAGGACCTCGAGGAGGCCGTTCCGCAGGAGTACCTTGCGTACTCTGCCGAACCCGCGCTGGAGACCGACCTCCTCGAGACCGAACTGCTTGAGACCGAACTCGAGGTCGGCGCTACCGGAGACTCGATTGTGGTGTACGAGTCGGCGCCGGAATCCGCCGCCGTGGTGGTCTACGAGTCCGATGACGACGAAGAGAAGTCCGAACCCGACGCCGCGCCGGTGGCCGACGCCGAGCCTGAGCCCGAAGCCGAAGCCGAAGCCGAAGCCGACGCCGAGGCCGAGCCAGAGCATGAAGCGGTGGTCGAGCCAGAGCCGGCCGTGGAACCGGAGCCTGAAGCCGAAGCCGAAGCCGAACCTGAAGCCGAAGCCGAACCTGAACCTGAAGCCGAGGCCCAGCCGCAGCCCGAGACCAGGCCCGCGGACGAGGCCGAGGCACCGCGGTTGGGCTCGACTTTCCGCCGCCTGCTGTGGGGCGTCGGAAAGCGGGACGGCGACTGACCAGCACGCCCTCTGGCATGCTGAAAGGATGACCGAGCCGCCGTTCGGAGGCGCTGAGGGAACTCCGCCGCCCTATTTCCCGCCGCCGTACTATCCCCCGCCCGGCCAGTTCACGCCCGGCCAATTCCCCCCGCCCGGCCAATTCCCCCCGCCCGGCCAATTCCCCCCGCCCGGCCAATTCCCCCCGCCCGGCCAGTTCCCCCCGCCTATGCCGCCCGGCTACTACCCGGATCCGGCGGCCCCGTTCGGTCGGCATCCGGTCACCGGTGAACCGCTGTCCGACAAGTCGAAAGTGATTGCCGGGTTGTTGCAACTGCTGGGTCTGGTC
>CAMCWJ010000193.1 GCA_945882475.1 Bifidobacterium breve | reverse complement strand
CCTCAGTGCTCATCGTGAGCCCCGTGGTGCCTCAGTGCTCATCGTGAGCCCCTTGGTGCCTCAGTGCCCACAGGAGATCCCCGGGGTGATCGCGCGGGCGCATCACACGAGATCCTCGGTGCCCAGCGCCCGCGTATAGAGCAGTACCCCGGCGACGATGAGCGCCATCAGCACGAAGCTCAGCGCGGCGGCCACCGGATAATCCTTGACCACGAGGAACTGCTTCTGGATCACGTTGCCGATCATCGTCGTCTTGGTACTGCCCAGATAATCGGCGTTGATGAAGTCACCCACCGAGGGGATGAACACCAGCAGACTGCCCGCCAGCACGCCCGGCATGGCCAGCGGCAGAATCACCCGACCGAACATCCGGCGGTTCGTCCCGTAGAGATCGCGCGACGCCTCAAGCAGGCGGGGGTCGATCTTCTCCAGGCTGACGTAAAGCGGCAGGATCATGAAGATGATCCAGTTGTAGGTCAGCCCGCCGATTACCGCCCACCCCGTCGACAACAGCCGGCCCTCGCTGGGCAGCAGACCCACCTGCCCGAGCGCGCTGACCACGAAGCCGTTGTCGGCCAGGATGGTCTTCCAGGCGATGGTCCTGATCAGGAACGTCACGAAGAACGGCAGAATCACCAGGCCGAGCAGCAGGTTCTTGTACCGCCCGGCCTTGAACGCAATCACGTAGGCCAGCGGAAACGCCAGCAGCAGGCACAACACCGTCGCGGCTGCGGCGTAGCCAAAGGACCGCAGGATCTGCTCGCGGTAATCCGACAGCGCCTGGCCGTAGTTGGCGAAGTCCCAGGCGAATGAGAGCTTCGGAAGGAACGCCGAACCGCTCATCGTCGACAGCGAGGTGCGCAGCAGGGACACGAACGGCACCACGTAAAACACCGCGAGGTAGGCCAGCGCGGGCAGGATCATCAGGTACGGCGCGATCCTGCTGCGCTGCCGGTTGCTGCTGGCGACGCCGGCCACGTGGTGTCAGCCGCCGGTGAGTTCGGCGTAGACCTTGTTGAACTCGACGGTCTGCTCATCGGTCAGCGGCGCCCAAGCCTTCAGTTTGTCCAGCGTCGCCTGCGGCGGGTTGATCAAGGCGTTGTCGGCCAACCCGGGCTCGATCTTATTCAGGGCGTCAGACATGTCCGAGAGCACCGGGACGTAACGGGTGAACGCGATCAGCTTGGCGTAATTGGCCCGGTCGTAGACGTAATCGATCCAGGCTTCCGCGGCCTTCTGGTTCTGCGTGGTGTACGGGATCAGCATGGTGTCGACGAACGTGCTGCTACCCGCCTCGGGAACCACAAACTGCAGGTCGGGGTTGTCTTTCTGCAACTGCACCACGTCGCCCGAATATGCCTGGGCCACAATGATGTTCCCGGCAGCCAGGTCGTCGGCGTAGTCGTTGCCGGTGAAGCGGCGGATCTGCCCCTTGTCCTTTTGCTCCTGGATCACGTCCACGGCCTTCTGAACCGCCTCCAGGCTTGGGTCTTCGGGCGAATTGCCCTGCGACATCATCACCATCGGTAACGCGTCCTGAAGATCGGCGAACAGGCTCACCCTGCCCTTGAAGGCGGGATCCCACAGGTCTTCGATCTTGGTGAGGTCGCGACCGGTCGCGGCCCGGTTGAAGGCCAGACCCACCATGCCGGACATGTACGGGGCGGTGTACTTGCGGCCCGGGTCGGCCTTGGCGTCCAGCAGGTCGGGCCGCATGTTCTTCTTGTTCGTCCAGCGCGAGTCGGTGATCTGATTGGCCCAGCCCAGGCCGATCAGTCGGGCTGCCATGTACTGGGTGGGCACCACCAGGTCGGCGCCGATGTCCTGCTTGCGTGACAGCGGTTCCTTGTTCTTGGCGAACCATTCCTCGTTGTCGTTGAAGTCTTCCTTGTAGTCCACGCTCAGGCCGGTCGCGGTTTGGAACGCGGCGATGAAGCCGTCGGCCATGTACAACGGCCAGTTGGAGATCCGCAGTTTCCCGCTGGCCGGGCTGCCGTCGTCGGCAGCGGCCGGGGCACTGGAGTCGCCGGTGGCGGACTTGTTCTCCGAGCCGCAGGCAGCGAGGAAGGACGGACCCAGGACCAGGGCGGCGGCCGCGGCGGCGCCACCGCCGATGAACCGGCGACGTGAGGCCAGCTGGGCCAGGACTCGGGGGTCGATCTGGGGTGTCATGGTGGTGCCTTTCGTTCGGTCGAATCGGGGACGGAAAAGCCTTGCGGGGGATCAGGACTCGTCGAGCATCTCCTCGAGATCCTGGGTGGTCGGGATATCGGCAGCCGGCAGCACCAGGGAGGCATCCGGGGACCAGCAGACATAGACGTCGTCGCCGGGCCGCAGCATCGGAAGGTCCTGTTCCGGTCCGACGTGGGCGAGGATGGCCGAGCCGTCGGCGCCGGTCAGGGCCAAGCGCAGGACCGGCCCCTGGAAGGTCAGGTCGACGACCCTGGCGGCCACCGCGACGACCACGCCCGAGGCGGCCGGCTGTTCCACTGAGACCCGCACCCGCTCCGGTCGCACCATCAGGGTGGCCTGACCGCCGGCCTCGATGGTGGTCTCGCCGGGCCGGGCCCGGACCGTGGTGCCCAACACGTCGATCTCGACGTAGTCGCGGTTGGCCCGGCCGGTCTGACGGCCGTGCCACAGATTGGCCTGGCCGATGAACCCGGCGACGAAAACGCTCGCGGGCCGGTCGTAGATCTCGGTGGGAGTGCCGATCTGCTCGACCTTGCCGGCGTTCATGACCGCGATCCGGTCACTCATCGTCAGCGCTTCCTCCTGGTCGTGGGTCACGTAGACGAACGTGATGCCGACCTCGCGCTGGATGCGCTTGAGTTCGAACTGCATGACATGGCGCAGTTTGAGGTCCAGCGCGCCCAGTGGCTCGTCGAGCAGCAGCGCGCTGGGGTAGTTGACCAGGGCGCGGGCCAGGGCGACGCGCTGCTGCTGGCCGCCGGAGAGCTGAGCGGGCTTGCGCTGGGCGAAGTCGGTGAGACGGACCACCTCGAGCAGTTCGTCGACGCTTTTCGTGACCGCGGCCCGGTCCTTTTTCCGGCTACGCGGACCGTAGGCCACGTTGTCCCACACCGTCATGTGCGGGAACAGCGCGTAATGCTGGAACACAGTGTTGACGTTGCGCTTGTTCGGCGGCACTCGGGAGACGTCGACGCCCTCGAGGCGGATGGCGCCTTCGGTGGGGCTGTCGAACCCGGCGATCATCCGCAACGTGGTGGTCTTGCCGCATCCGGACGGCCCGAGCAGGGAGAAAAACTCCCCGGCTCCGATCGAGAAGTCGGCGTCCGCTACCGCGAGGTAGTCCTCGAACCGCTTTGTGACGTGGTCGATTTCAATGACCGGCCTGCTGCTATTCCGGTCGGCGTGACCCAACGTCGTGGTCTGCGGGTTGGCGGTGCCAGTCTCGGTCAGGACCCGTCCTCCGTCCTCAGTGTTCGCAATGGTAGTTCGGTAAACCTTTACGGATTTACCCGGCATCCGCAACATCTGCGGACCTACATGTGCGCCCCGCCGTCGATACGCACCTCAGTTCCGGTGACGAAGAACGCGTCCTCGCTGCCGAGCATCGCCACCACGGTGGCCACCGCGTCAGGGTTGGCGAAGCTGGCCTTGTCGGGAAGCTTCAGTAGTGGGGCCACCCGGCCGAACAGGCGATAGTTCACGTTCTCGGGAAAGCCGGGTCCGACGCTCTGCTTGGACTCCCCGCTGCCATCGGTCATGCCGGAGGAGATCGACCCAGGCTGCACGGAGTTGAACCGGATGCCCTGCCGGGCGTATTCCGCGGCCAGTGCGTGCGTCATCGCCTTGATGCCGCCCTTGGAGGCGGCATAGGCCGACATGTACGGGTGGGCGAAGTCCGCCGAGGTGGAACTGAAGTTCACTACCGCGGGGGCGTTGCCCTCGCGCAACGCCGGGATGGCCTCCCGGGTGACCAGGAAGGTGCCGACCAGGTTCACCCTCAACACCTGTTCGAAATCCGCCAGGGTGGTCTCGGCGAAGTGCGCCGAGCGCAGGATTCCGGCGACGTTGACCAGCGTGTCGAGGCCACCGAGGGTGGTGATCGCCGCTCGGACCCCGGCCGTCACCGATTCCTCGCTGCCCACGTCCATCACGACGGTGCTCAGCATCGAACCGGATGCGCCAGCTTTGGTGGCCGTGTCGTTAAGGCCTACTTCGCTGATGTCGGCCGCCACCACTCGGCCGCCCTCGGCAAGTATCCGCAGTACACAGGCCTGTCCGATGCCCGAGCCGCCGCCGGTGATCAGAACTCGGCGGTCGGCGTAGCGCTGGGATGTCGCCATAGTGGAGCTGCTCCTGTTCGGTTAAGCCCCATTCGGATAGGGCCCGATCGGCTGGGGTTGGGTTTCCCATTGTGCGGTCGAGTCGGTGCCGGGAGCGCGGAATTCCCGGGATTGGGACGCCACGGTCGGGACGCCACGGAAACCGGTCCGCGCGTTTCGCGCCCCCCGGGCGGGTTCATCGCATAACGTGCGTGGGCACCGTAGCAACGGGTTATCAGATAGGGGAGCACGCAGGCGTATGGCGAACAGAGCGGCGGAACGGTGGTCGCCAGGCGTCGCGCTGGGCAAAGGGGTGTCCGGTCCGATGCAGGCCATCGGGGGTCTGTTTGCCATGTCCGCCGATGCCATCCGATTCGCCTTCCAGCGGCCGTTTCAGTGGCGGGAGTTCCTCGAGCAGGCCTGGTTCGTCGCGCGGGTGTCGCTGGCGCCGACCCTGCTGGTGGCCATCCCGTTCACCGTGCTGGTCAGCTTCACGCTCAACATCCTGCTGCGCGAACTCGGTGCGGCGGACCTCTCCGGTGCCGGAGCCGCGTTCGGCGCGGTGACGCAGGTCGGCCCACTGGTGACCGTGCTCATTGTGGCGGGCGCGGGCGCCACCGCGATGTGCGCGGATCTCGGTTCGCGCACCATCCGCGAGGAGATTGATGCCATGGAGGTGCTAGGCATCAACCCGGTACAGCGCCTGGTCACCCCGCGCATACTGGCCTCCGGATTGGTCGCTCTGCTGCTCAACTCGCTGGTGGTCATCATCGGAATCCTGGGCGGCTACGTATTCTCGGTCTTCGTCCAGGACGTCAACCCCGGCGCGTTCGCCGGCGGCATCACACTGCTGACCGGCGTACCCGAGGTCATCATCTCGTGCGTGAAGGCCGCCCTGTTCGGCCTGATCGCCGGCCTGGTGGCCTGCTATCGCGGTCTGATGATCAGCGGCGGCGGTGCCAAGGCGGTCGGCAACGCCGTCAACGAGACAGTGGTCTACGCCTTCATGGCACTGTTCGTGGTCAACGTGGTCGTCACGGCCATCGGCATCCGATTGACGACGGGCTGAAGCCATGGGCACCATGACCGTTCTTCGGACTAACTATCCGCGGGTGTTCCGGCAGTTCCGCCGGCCCAGTAGCTTCTTCAGCCGCATCGGCGACCACACCCTGTTCTACGGCAAGGCTATCGCCGGTATCCCGCAGGCGGTCGTGCGCTACCGCACCGAGATCATCCGCCTCATCGCTGAGATCTCCATGGGCGCAGGGACATTGGCGATGATCGGCGGCACCGTCGCCATCGTCGGATTCCTGACACTGGCCGCTGGCGGCACGCTGGCCGTGCAGGGCTACTCGTCGCTGGGCAACATCGGTGTCGAGGCGCTCACCGGCTTCCTGGCGGCGTTCATCAACGTCCGGATCTCCGCGCCGGTGGTGGCCGGAATCGGCTTGGCGGCCACCTTCGGCGCCGGGGTGACCGCGCAACTCGG
>CAMCWJ010000192.1 GCA_945882475.1 Bifidobacterium breve | reverse complement strand
TCCCAGGCCAGCTTCGACGGCATGGCTTTGGGGTCGACGGAGTAGAAGTTGCGTCCGGTGGGCAGCACGTTGACCAGGCCGCGCAGCGGCGAACCCGACGGGCCCGCGGCGATGTAGCGGCCGTTCAGTGCCCGCAGCACCTGGGTGATCTCCCCCGCGGTCCCGGCCAGCCGCGGCACCACCTCGATGGCGGCGAACTGCAGGATCCGCGCTACCCCGGGATCCGCGGTCAGGGTGCCGACGTGCCCGGCGTCCCAGGCGGCCGCCTGCAGGCGAGCCAGCAGGCCGCGGGCCTGCGCTTCGGCCGCGTCAACGTCTGCCCGGTCGTCGGTGCCGTCCTCGGCCAACCCGAGGGCTTGGCGCAATCCGGGCATGCTCTGCTCGCCGCCGAAAAGCTGGCGGGCCCGCAGGATCGACAGCACCATATCTAGTTCGGCCTCGCCGGTCGGGGCGGCGCCGAGGACGTGCAGGCCGTCGCGGATCTGGACGTCCTTGATCTCGCACAGCCAGCCGTCGACTCCCATCAGCATGTCGTCGAAGGAGTCATCGTCGGGGCGTTCGGCCAGGCCCAGATCGTGGTCCATTTTGGCCGCGCTCATCAGGGTCCAGATCTGCTGGCGGATCGCGGGCAGCTTGGCCGGGTCGAGTGCGGCGATATTGGCGTGTTCGTCGAGCAGTTGTTCCAGGCGCGCGGTGTCGCCGTAACTCTCAGCACGGGCCATCGGCGGAATCAGATGGTCGACGATCGTGGCGTGGGCACGGCGTTTGGCCTGGGTGCCCTCGCCGGGGTCGTTGACCAGGAACGGATAGATCAGCGGCAGATCGCCCAGGGCGGCATCGGGCCCGCAATTCGCCGACATCCCGACGGTCTTGCCGGGCAGCCACTCCAGGTTGCCGTGCTTGCCCATGTGCACGACCGCGTGCGCGCCGAAGCCGTGCCGCAGCCAGAAGTAGGTGGCCAGGTAGTGATGGCTGGGCGGAAGATCGGGGTCGTGGTAGATGGCGATCGGGTTCTCCCCGAATCCCCGCGGCGGCTGCACCAGGATCACAATGTTGTCGGATTGAATTGCAGCGACGGCGATCTCGCCGTCCGGATCGCGGCTGCGGTCGACGAACAACTCTCCGGGCGGCGGTCCCCAGTGCTTCACCATCGCCTCGCGCAGCTCGACGGGCAGCGTCTCGAACCACGTCCGGTAAGCCGCCGCCGGTATCCGGATCGCCCGTTCGGCCAGTTGCGCGTCGGTCAGCCAGTCCGGGTCCAGCCCGCCCCGTTCGATCAGCGCATGCATCAGAGCGTCCCCATCGCCGGCCTCGACGCCGGGAACGTCACCAATGCAATAGCCGTTGTCCCGCAGAGCATTCAGCAGCGCCAGCATGCTGGCCGGAGAGTCCAGGCCGACGGCGTTACCGATCCGGGAGTACTTGGTGGGATAGGACGAGAACACCAGTGCCACCCGCTTGTCGGGGGCTTTGACGCGGCGCAGGGTGGCGTAGTTGACCGCCAGACCGGCGACCCGTGAGCACCGTTCCGGGTCGGGCACATAGGAGATCAGGCCCTCGGCGTCGATTTCCTTGAACGAGAACGGAACGGCGATGATGCGGCCGTCGAACTCCGGCACCGCCACCTGGGTGGCCACATCGCGGGGGCTCAGTCCGTTGTCGCTGGCGGCCCAGGTGGCCCGCGAACTCGTCAGACACAGTCCCTGCAGAATCGGGATATCGAGGGCGGCAAGGTGTTTGACGTTCCAGCTGTCGTCGTCTCCGCCCGCGGTCACCATTGCGGGTACCGCCGCGCCGGCGGCGAGCACCGTGACCACCATCGCGTCGACCCGGCTCAGCAACTCCAGCAGTTCTGGTTCGGGCGTACGCAGCGAGGTGCAGTACACCGGCAGCGGCCGAGCGCCGGCACGTTCGATCGCGCAGCACAGTGCCTCGACGTAGGCGGTATTGCCGGCCAGTTGCTGGGCGCGGTAGTAGAGCACCGCGATGGTGGGGGCGTCAGCGGGCACCGCGGCCCGCGCGGAGTCCATCCCGGTGAAGCAGGCCGTACCGCCCGGGCAGCCGGGGCAGCCCGATGCTGTGGTGCACACCCGGTCCAGCACACCCCAGGACGGGGTGTCGGCCGGTGCGGCGAAGCCGAAGCCGGTCATCAGCAGGGTGTCGCAGAGGAAGGCGTGCAGGTGGCGCAGGTTCGCCACCCCGCCCTGGGCCAGATAAATATGGGTCTGCAGGGCGATGCCCGCGGCCACGGTGGAGCGCTCCATCAGGTCGGCGTCGGGAGCCTGCTCGCCGCTGACGACGATGGTCGGGACCCCACTGGCCAGCGCGGTGTCGATGGTCTTCTGCAGTGCCCGGTAGCCCCCCAGAACCCGGATCACCACCACAGCGGCCCCGTCGATCAGACCGCCCAGTTCGCCCGGGCCCAGCCGCGTCGGGTTGGCCCACCGGTAGGCCGCAGCGCTGGCGCGGGCGGTGATCAGGTCGGTGTCCGAGGTCGACAGCAGCAGGACGGTGGGCTCGGGCACCCCCTATTCGTACCGTAGCCGCGCAGGCGGCCCGTCCCCGGCCGCGTCGTACCGTGGGCGGGTGGCCCGCACCCGCGACGACGACGCCTGCCCCGGCGCGCTGACCGTGCACAGCGCCGCCGACGGCGCATTGGCACGGATCCGACTGCCCGGTGGGATGATCACCGCCGCCCAACTGGAGTCCCTGGCTGATGCTGCCGACCGATTCGGGGCCGGCACCCTGGAACTCACCGCCCGGGGCAACGTGCAGGTGCGCGGCATCACCGACACCGCGGCCGTCGCCGACGCGGTGGCTGCGGCCGGCCTGCTGCCCTCGCCCACCCATGAACTGGTTCGCAACATCGTCACCTCCCCGCTGTCGGGCCGCCTCGGGGGTCGCGCCGATGTGCGTTCGTGGGTCGGCGAACTGGACCGTGCGCTGCAGGCCGACCCAGTGCTGGCCCGCCTGCCCGGAAGGTTTCTGTTCAGCATCGACGACGGCACCGCCGATGTGTCCGGCCTGGCCGCGGACGTCGGAGTGCAGGTGGTCGACGACGGCGTCGCCCTGCTGATGGCCGGCCGCGACACCGGGGTCCGGCTGGGCGCCGATGCGGCGGTGGCGGCGATGATCACCGTCGCCGCTCGATTCGCCGAGTCTCGCGGAACGGCCTGGCGAGTAAAAGAATTGGATGATCCGGCGGCGCTGCTTGCCGGGTTCACGCAAGTATCACCCCCGGTGCCGATCCCGGCGGCGCCCCGGCCTCCGGTCGGCTGGATCGAACAGGACGACGGTCGCGTCGCACTCGGGGCGGCGGTGCCACTCGGAGTGCTCTCAGCGCGGCAGGCGCAGTTCGTGGCCGCCATCGAATCGCCGGTGGTGATCACCCCGTGGCGCTCACTGCTGGTGTGCGACCTTGATGAGGGCGTGGCCGACACCTCGCTGCGGGTGCTGGCACCGCTGGGCCTGGTGTTCGATACGGCCTCGCCCTGGCTGGACGTGACCGCCTGCGTGGGTAGCCCGGGGTGCGAGCGGTCACGGGCGGATGTGCGCGCCGAAGCCGCGCGGGTGGCGGAATCGGGCAGCGCTGAGGGCAGCGTGCACTACGTGGGCTGCGAACGGGCCTGCGGACGTCCCGCCGCCGCCGAGGTGTTGGTGGCCACCGGCGAGGGGTATCTACCCCTTCTGCCACCGCCGTAGGGTGATGGCGTGCTCGACTACATCCGCGACGCCGGCGAGATCTACCGGCAGTCCTTCGCGACGATCCGGGCCGAGTCGGACCTGAGCCGGTTCCCCGAGGACGTCGCGCGGGTGGTGGTGCGGTTGATCCACACCTGCGGCCAGGTCGACCTCACCGAGCATGTGGACTTCACCCCTGGCGTGGTCGCTGTCACCCACGCCGCCCTGGCCGCGGGCGCCCCGATCCTGTGCGATTCGTCGATGGTGGCCGCGGGCATCACCGCCGCCCGGTTGCCCGCTGCCAATGAGGTGGTGTCTCTTGTCGCCGACCCCCGCGCAGCCGATCTGGCGCGACGGCGTGACACCACCCGGTCGGCGGCCGGAGTGGAGTTATGGGCCGACCGGATGGGTGGTGCGGTGCTGGCGATCGGCAATGCGCCCACGGCACTGTTCCGGTTGCTGGAACTCATCGACGAGGGCGCGGATGCGCCGGTGTCGGTACTCGGCGGCCCGGTGGGCTTCGTCGGGTCGGCGCAATCCAAACAGGAACTCGTCGAGCACCCGAGAGGGATGGACTACCTCGTAGTGCGCGGCCGTCGCGGTGGCAGTGCGATGGCGGCGGCGGCGGTCAACGCGATCGCGAGTACGCGCGAATGAGGCTTGCCGAATGAGCAATTGGCTGAAGCGATGAGCGGCACCCTGTACGGCGTCGGCGTGGGCCCGGGCGACCCGGAACTGGTGACCGTGAAGGCTGCGCGGATCATCGGCGCGGTCGACGTGGTCGCGTATCACAGTGCGCGCCATGGCAAGAGCATCGCCCGTGGTATCGCCGAGCCGTATTTGCGGTCCGGCCAGATCGAAGAACACCTCGTCTACCCGGTAACCACCGGGGATACCGACCACCCCGGCGGCTACGACGGGGCGATGGCGGACTTCTACGCCGAGTCCGCCGACCGGATTGCAGCGCATCTCGAAGCCGGCCGCGACGTAGCCCTGCTGGCCGAGGGCGATCCGCTGTTTTACAGCTCGTATATGCATATGCATACGCGCCTGGCAGCACGCTTCGACGCGGTGATCGTGCCCGGGGTGACATCGATGAGCGCAGCCTCCGCGGCGATGTCCACTCCGCTGGCAACCGGTGACGAAGTGCTGTCGGTGCTACCGGGCACCCTGCCGGTAAGCGAGCTCGCCCGCCGTCTGGCCGATACCGACGCCGCGGTGATCATGAAGCTGGGCCGTACGTATCGGCAAGTGCGCGAAGCGCTCTCGCTGTCGGGCCGCCTCGATGAGGCGGTATACGTCGAGCGGGCCAGCAGCGACACTCAACGGGTCATGCCCGCTTCAGATGTCGACGAAAACAATGTGCCGTACTTCTCGGTGGCCGTCGTTCCAGGCGACGGCCGCAGCACCCGGTCGGCACCGCGGATCGGGACCGTCGCGGTCGTCGGCCTCGGCCCGGGTGACGTCGAATGGATGACGCCGCAGTCCCTGCGCGAATTGGCTGCCGCCACCGATCTGATCGGCTACGGCCCATATCTGGACCGGGTACCGATCCGTCCTGGACAACGCCGACACCCGTCCGATAACACCGATGAACCTCAGCGCGCCCGGTTGGCCTGTGAACTGGCCGAGCAGGGCCGCGCGGTTGCGGTCGTATCGTCCGGTGACCCTGGGGTTTTCGCGATGGCGACCGCCGTGTTGGAAGAGGCCAAGCAGTGGCCAACTGTCGCCGTTCGGGTGATCCCCGCGATGACCGCCGCCCAGGCGGTGGCCAGCAGGGTCGGCGCGCCACTGGGCCACGACTACGCGGTGCTCTCGCTGTCGGACCGGCTCAAGCCATGGGATGTCATCGCCGCGCGGCTCTCCGCGGCGGCCGCCGCGGATCTGGTGTTGGCGATCTACAACCCCGCGTCGAAGAGTCGCACCTGGCAGGTGGCAGCTATGCGGGATCTGCTGCTACAGCACCGTGATGCCGGGACGCCGGTAGTAATCGGCCGCGACGTCTCCGGGCCCGGCGAATCGGTGACGGTGGTGCGGTTAGCCGATCTGGAACCCGCCACGGTGGATATGCGCTGCCTGCTGATCGTCGGGTCGTCGCAGACCCAGTGGTACGTGGCGGCCACCGGGGACACGGT
>CAMCWJ010000191.1 GCA_945882475.1 Bifidobacterium breve | reverse complement strand
ACCCATGACGGTCGAGCGGCTGCGCCCCTACTCGGTCAACGTCTTCGCCGCGATGTCCGCGCTGGCCGCCGAGGTGGACGCGGTGAACCTCGGGCAGGGCTTCCCTGACGAGGACGGCCCGCCCGCGATGCTCGAGGCCGCGCGCCAAGCGATCTCCGACGGCGTCAACCAGTACCCGCCGGGCCCGGGAATCGCGCCATTGCGCCGGGCGATCGCCGCGCAGCGCGACCGGCGCTACGGGCAGCAGTTCGATCCCGACACCGACGTGCTGGTGACCGTGGGCGCCTCCGAGGCCATTGCCGCGGCCGTGCTCGGACTGGTCGAGCCCGGCTCGCAGGTACTGCTCATCGAACCGTTCTTCGACACCTATTCGCCGGTGATCGCGATGGCCGGTAGCAGGCGCGTCTCGGCGCCGCTGGTACCCGACGGCCGCGGCTTCGCCCTGGACATCGACGCAGTGCGCGCGGCGATCACGCCTGCGACCCGGGCGATCATCGTCAACTCACCGCACAATCCGACCGGCCTGGTGCTCAGCGAGGAGGACCTTCGCGCGCTTGCGGAGGTGGCCGTCGTGGCGGACTTGATGGTCATCTCCGATGAGGTCTATGAACACCTGGTGTTCGACGGCCGGCGACATCGGCCCATCGCGACGTACCCCGGCATGGCGGAGCGCACGGTGACGATCTCAAGTGCAGCCAAGATGTTCAACTGCACCGGCTGGAAGATCGGCTGGGCGTGCGGTCCCGCCGATCTGATCGCCGGTGTGCGAGCGGCCAAGCAGTACCTCAGCTACGTCGGCGGTGCGCCGTTCCAGCCCGCGGTCGCCTATGCGCTGGACAACGAGGACGCCTGGGTGGATTCGCTGCGCGATTCTCTGCAGTCCAAGCGCGACACGCTTGCGGCGGCACTGACCGGCATCGGTTTCGAGGTTCACGAGAGCGCCGGTACCTATTTTCTGTGCGCCGACCCGCGGCCGCTCGGCTTCTCCGACAGCGCGACGTTCTGCGCGGAACTACCCCGTCGGGTAGGTGTGGCGGCGATACCGATGTCGGCGTTCTGCGCTTCGGACTCCCCGCACTCGGGAGCCTGGAACCATTTGGTGCGCTTTGCCTTCTGTAAACGCGAGCAGACCCTGGGTGAGGCGATCAGGCGGCTGGACACCCTGCGCCAGGGCTAGCGAATTCAGCCCTTCTGGAGCTTGAGCACCTGCTTGCGCAGTCCATCGGTGGCGGTCTCCATCGCACCCTTGATGGTGCGCTTGAGCAGGAAGCCCGGGATCGGGACTGAGGGATCGATGGTGATCTCGAAGCGGACCTTGGTCTTGTCCCCGTCCGGAGTCAGGGTGTAATCAGCCACCTGCGAGCGCAACTGCCCGGCCTTGATGAGCTTCCAGCCCGCGTTATTGCCCGACCAGTGGTACTCCACGGTCTGCTCGTCGGTGATTCCGGCCGCCTTGATCTTCATCTTGACCAGCTTCGGCCGGCCGTCCTTGTAGGTCTCCAAGACCTCGGCGCTCTGGTACTGCGGCGACCACGTGTGCGCGGTTTCGACGTCGGCGATGACGTCGAGAATCTCTTTCGGTGTCGCTTCAATGACCACTTCGCGCGAATCGGTGACTGCCATGGGCCGAGAATAGCCAGCCCGGGGTTGGCTAGTGCGCGGTTTCCCGGTAGACGTCGACGATCGGCGCCAGCTCCTCGGGTGTGGCGCCGTGCATGATCACCGCGTCGGCTCCGTAGTCGAACTCCTTGCGAACCCGGTCCACGCACTGGCGGGCCGAGCCGGTGGCCGCGGGCTCCAGCCACTCGGGGGGTATCAGACCGGCGATGTGCTCGATCTGTTCGGGTGTGCCCTTGTGGTCGATGCCGCCGCCGATGGACTGCACCACGGAATCAGCCCGGAACCGTTGCAGCACAGCGGGATCCCAGCCATTAGTGGTGACCATCAGGTCGCCGTAGCCCTGCAGGTAGGTGGCCAGCCGGGCGACAGTCTTCTTCAAACGCAATTCTTCGGGCAGATGATCACCCACGGTGGCGAAACACGACCAGACCCGCACGCTGTCAGGATCACGACCGGCCTGCTCGGCGGCGTCCTTTACCGTGCGCACGCAGCGCGCCACTGTCTCCGGCGTGAAGTAGGTGTGCAAAATGACGTCGTCGAACACCCGACCGCCCAGGCGCAGCGTGTTCGGGCCGAACGCCACCAGTGCGAGCCGGATGTCCTCCCTGAAATCAGGGTCGAGGACAAGGATCTGATACTTCCCGATCGGGCCGTCGTGGTTGAAGATGACCTCGCCGCGCCAGAGCCGACGCATCACCTGCGCGAAGTCCTCCATCTGCGCGGTGGTGACAGCGGGAATCCCGTACGCGGAGTAGATGGCCCCGATGCCCCTGCCGATGCCCAGGGTGAAGCGGCCGCCGGAGAGTCGGTGCATGGTGGTGGCCCACGACCCGCTGATCAGCGGGTGACGGGTGTTGTGATTGGTTGCGGCAGTAGCGATCTGCATCCGGGTGGTCACCGCGCAGGCGGCCCCGGTCAGCGATGCCGCCTCTTTGACATTCCAGCGCTCGGAGATGAACGCCGTGCCGAAACCCAATTCCTCACCGCGGCGGGCCTCATCCATCAACGCGGCCGGCCCTTCGCCGCCAGCGCCGGCCAACAGGTAGAAGCCCAGTTCGTCGAGTGCGCGCATATCTCAGCCTCAGATTCGGTAGTCGGCAAGCAACCGCTTGCTAATGATGGTCTTCTGGATCTCGCTGGTGCCCTCACCGATGAGCAGGAAGGGGGCATCGCGCATCAGCCGCTCGATCTCGTATTCCTTGGAGTAGCCGTACCCGCCGTGGATGCGGAAACTGGCCTGCACGACCTCCGAGCAGAACTCACTCGCGAGGTACTTGGCCATGCCGGCTTCAAGATCGTTGCGGGCGCCGCTGTCCTTGAGTCGGGCCGCGTTCACCATCATCAGATGTGCCGCTTCGACTTTGGTGGCCATCTCGGCCAGCTGGAATGCGATCGCCTGGTGCTCGGCGATTGGCTTGCCGAAGGTGCGGCGCTGCTGGGCGTACCGCACCGCAAGCTCGAACGCGCGGATCCCCACTCCACAGGCTCGGGCCGCGACATTGACGCGGCCGATCTCGATGCCGTCCATCATCTGGGTGAAGCCCCGCCCGGGCACACCCCCGAGGATGTCATCCGCCGCGGCGAGGTAGCCATCGAAAATCAACTCCGTTGTGTCGATGCCTTTATAACCCAGCTTGTCGAGCTTGCCGGGGATCGTGAGCCCGGTGACGACTTCGCCGAAGCCGGAGGGCTTGTCGACCAGGAAGGCGGTGAGATTGTGGTGCGGTTTGTCAGCGCCTTCGTCGGTACGCACCAGTACGGCGACCAGGGTCGAACTCGCGCCGTTGGTCAGCCACATCTTCGCGCCGTCGATGGTGTAGGTGCCGTCGGCGTTGCGGGCGGCCCGGGTGCGGATCGCGGCGACGTCCGATCCAACCTCGGGTTCCGACATGGAGAACGCACCCCGGGTCTCACCGGTCACCATCCGCGGCAGGAATCGCTGCTTCTGCTCATCCGTTCCGTGCTGGCGGATCAGGTAGGCCACGATGAAGTGGGTGTTGATGACACCCGAGATGCTCATCCAACCGCGGGCCAATTCCTCCACACACAACGCGTACGTCAGCAGCGACTCCCCCAGTCCGCCGTACTCGGTGGGAATCATCAAGCCGAACAGGCCCATCTCACGCATCTGATCGACGATGGCCTGCGGGTAGGTATCGGCGTGCTCGAGTTCCTGGGCGTTGGGAATGATCTCTTTATCGACGAATCGCCTTACCGTGGAAAGGATCTCGGTCTGAAACTCAGTCAGACCGAGGGTCTGGGCAAGCCTGGTCATATGTGCCGACCGCCGGTCACCTCGAGGACGGTCCCGGTCATGTACGACGACATGTCGGAAGCCAGGAACAGCGCGACTGCTGCAACCTCCGAGGGCTCGCCGGCGCGGCCCATCGGCACCTCCGCCAATTTGGCGTCCCAGATGTGCTGCGGCATGGCCTCGGTCATCGCCGATCGGATAAGCCCGGGCTGGATCGCGTTGACGCGCACCCCAAGGTGGGCGAGTTCTTTGGCTGCGGCCTTCGTCAATCCGATGATGCCCGCCTTGGCCGCCGAGTAGTTGGTCTGACCGACGAATCCGACCTTGCCCGAAATCGAGGACATGTTGATGATCACGCCACTGCGATGCTCGCGCATGATCGCCGCCGCCGCGCGGGTGCCGTTCCAGGTGCCCTTGAGGTGCACTGAGATCACCTCGTCGAACTGCTCCTCGGTCATCTTCCTAAGAGTCGCGTCGCGGGTGATACCGGCGTTGTTGACCATGATGTCCAAACTGCCGAACTCCTCCACGGCGGCAGCGACCAGTACGTCCACTGCCGCACCGGAGGTCACGTCACAAGCGCGCGCCCGCGCGACCTCGGAGCCGCCCAGCGACTCGGCGGCCGCCCGGGTGGCGTCGAAATTCAGATCACCCAGCATGACGCGGGCTCCCTCGGCGATGAATTGCTGCGCGATGGCGTAGCCGAGACCCTGTGCCCCGCCGGTGATCACCGCGGTTCGTCCGGCGAGTAACGCCATTCCCTCACCCTCTCGTTCCCCCAGTCGGCATCATCGTATTTCCTGACCTGCTGCAACCCGTCCGCGCATTCCACCTGTGATTTGTCTGAAAACTGGCAGTCTGTGCCAGATATAGCCAGGGCTGTGTAAATTCTTGGTGAATAGCGGCCGCAATTGGGGCCTAAGCGCAATACTCAACCCACGTCAGGCAACCGAACCGCGGCCTCGGCCACAAAGGTCTAAAGACCCTTGGCCAGTTTGCCAACAGTTTGCAATCGTGCATAGACTCACGGGAAATCCTGTGAGAATCATTTGGGCATCGCGAACTTTGCTGGAGGACACGAGATGGTCACCAAGGCGCCGGCAGTGCCCTTGGTCGCCGCCACGTCGCGATGGGCGCCCGGCTACGCAGTTCGGTTGCTACTGACCGACACCGTCGTCGTTGTTGGGGCGGTGCTTCTCGCGCAGTACCTCCGCTTCGGCCGCACCCCGTTGGAAAGCCTCGGTGACACCCGGTTGACCCAGTACTCAGTGGCGCTTTGCCTGCTGTGGCTGACGTCGCTGGCCATCTTCCAGACCCGATCGCCGGAGGTTCTCGGCGCCGGCGTCGATGAGTACCGAAGGGTCATCAGCGCCACGTTCTGGCTTTTCGGGGTCGTCGCTATCGCAGCACTGCTGCTCAAACTGGAACCATCCCGGCTGTATCTCGCGGTGGCGTTTCCGGCGGGCACCGTCGGTTTGCTGCTGGAACGCTGGCTCTGGCGCAAGCAGATGATCCGGCGGCGCAAACACGGCCACTGCCAGACCACGCTGATGGTCATCGGGGACCGCGACGCGGTCACCGGCCTACTGGGCGTGATGATCGGCAAGACCGATCACGTCTTCCGGGTCGTCGGGGTCGGCCTCTACGACCACAATCCCGATGATCAGACCTCCGGCGACGAGCATCTCGAGGTCGCCGGCGTCCGGATTCCCGTCCTCGGCAACGAGAAGCAGGCACTCGAGGCGGTCGATCGGATCGGCGTGCACACCGTGTCACTCACCGGCGCAGAGCGATTCGGCAGCCGTGGCATCCGGAATCTGCTCTGGGAACTGGAGTCCAAGGACGTCGACCTGATCGTCTCGCCCACGGCAACGCAGTTGGTTCTGCGTCCGGTCCCGGGTTATTCGCTCATGCAGGTCGAGCGCCCCCAGTACCAGGAGGCCAAGCGCTTCCA
>CAMCWJ010000190.1 GCA_945882475.1 Bifidobacterium breve | reverse complement strand
CGAGGTGCCGCCGATCGGCAGGCACCTCGCGGTTTTCGGGTGGGTCCGGTTAGCGCCGGTGACCCGTGCTCGCCGCGGACTTCGCCGCGCCGGCCTTCGGTGCCGCTGCCGCACTGCGCGCGGTGGCGGTGGCCTTCGGAGTGACGGCCGCCCGCCGTGTGCTCGCGGCGGCCTTCGGTGCGTCAACACGCAACGTTATCGTCGATGCAGCCGCCCTGGGTGCGGCCACTGCGGCCGTCCGGGAGGCACTCGGCCCGGCTGCCAGGGCTGCGGCCGGCTGAAGCCCGAGTTGGCTGGTGACATAGGAGATGACACCCGGGAACCCCGCGGCCGAACCGCTGTAGCCGTCGTAGTAGGCGGTGGCGAGAAGCGACCCGCCCACCTGCACCGGGCCGAGGTTGAACTTCGGAACCAGCCCGGTCACACCCAGGACGATGCCCTTGGCGGTATCGGAGGGCGGAACTTGAAGTTGGCTGGTGACGTAGGCGACGAGGCCGGGAACCCCCACCGCCGAATCGAGGTAGCCGTTGTAGTAGGCGTCCGCCAGTACGCCCCGCCCAACTGCGACCGGTCCGAGGTAGAACGTGGGAACCCCCGCTGTGAAGCCGACGACGGCCTCCTGATTGGCGGCAAGGAAGCTCGTGATCACCCCACCCAGCCCGGAAAGGCCGCCGCCCCCCTGCCCGCTCCAGTGCTCGCCCTCCCAGTCGTCGTCCTCCCAGTCGTCGTCCCCCCAGCCGTGGGAGTTCGACACCAGTGCAACGTCCGACGCCATCGGAGCCGGCGCGGCGGCCAGTCCGTGGCCAGCGTTGACCGCCGGCACAGCGGCCACCATCGCGGCGGCAGTTACCAGCCCAACACCGGTCATCATCAAGGGGGTGATCTTCAAAAGCTCTGTCGGACCGGTCATCACACTGGATCCTCTCGGGAGTGATTCATCTGGCGGCGATCGAGTCACAGGCTCTGGCTGCGGCTCTCAACCGGGTAGTACCCTGCCGATCGGATGCCAAACCCAGATAGGGCATTTGGTCATTGGGTGATGTGGGCGTTCGACACACGCCCCACTCCGAGGGCGCCCCGATTCTGAGATCTCTTCTTCTGGGGCCCAATTTTGGGGGCGGCAACTTGAGTGCGCCCGAAGGGATTCGAACCCCTAACCTTCTGATCCGTAGTCAGATGCTCTATCCGTTGAGCTACGGGCGCCTTATTCAGTTGTTCGTGGTTGACGCATCAACCGCGGCGGAGGCGAGAGGATTTGAACCTCCGGTCCCCTTTAAGGGGGGACAACTCATTAGCAGTGAGTCCCATTCGGCCGCTCTGGCACGCCTCCCGAACCACATGAGCGTACCGGAGCCTTACTGGCCTCCGAGTCCGCCGGTGGATGAGCGTACACAGCCTGATCGCCCCAGGGCAAAGCCGATCGCGACCGCCCCTACACTGTTGCCGTGACCGCCCGTCTGCGCCCTGAACTGGCAGAGCTGCCGGCTTACACCCCGGGAAAGACCGTCCCGGGCGCCATCAAACTGGCCAGCAACGAGACGGTGCAGGGCCCGCTTCCCGCCGTGCTGGAGGCGATCACCGCGGCCGCCGACACCATCAACCGCTATCCCGACAACGGCCACATCGAACTAAAGGAACACCTGGCCAAGCATGTGGGTTTTGCGCCCGAACACATCGCCGTCGGCTGCGGTTCGGTCAGTCTCTGCCAGCAGCTGATCCAGATCACCTGCAGCGTCGGGGACGAGGTGCTGTTCGGCTGGCGCAGTTTCGAGGTGTACCCGTTGCAGGTCGCAGTGGCCGGCGCCACGTCGGTTCGGGTGCCGTTGCGGGAGCACACCTTCGACCTCGACGCGATGCGTGAGGCGATCACCGAGCGCACCCGCCTGATCTTCGTGTGCAACCCGAACAATCCGACCTCCACGGTGATCGACCCCGACGAATTGGCCAGGTTCGTGGCCGCCGTTCCGGCCGATGTTCTCGTCGTGATTGACGAGGCCTACGTCGAGTACATCCGGGACGGCCTGGTTCCCGACAGTCTGGGACTGGCCGCCACTCACCCCAATGTCGTTGTGCTGCGCACGTTTTCAAAGGCCTACGGACTGGCTGGCCTGCGGGTGGGTTTCGCGGTCGGCGATCCGGAGGTGATCACCGCCCTCGGCAAGGTCTACGTTCCGTTCACCGCCAGCACCATCTCCCAGGCCGCGGCGATCGCGTCCCTGCAAGCCGCCGATGAACTGCTGGCCCGCACCGACGCAGTGGTCGATGAACGCCGCCGGGTCAGTGCCGAACTGGCTGAACTCGGCTACGGGTTTCCGCCGTCCCAGGCCAACTTCGTGTGGCTGCCACTGGCCGAACGCACCGCGGAGTTCGCCGCGGCGGCCGCCCGGGCCCGTGTGCTGGTGCGGCCCTACGGCAGCGAGGGGGCCCGGGTGACCATCGGAGCCCGCGACGAAAACGACGCCTTCCTGAGGTTCGCCCGCACCTGGATACAGGACCAGCAGATCAGCACGTAATCTTGCGATCCATGAGCACAACGCACGAATCCCTCACCATCGAGGTCAAGGACAACGTCGCCCAGGTCACCCTGATCGGACCGGGCAAGGGAAATGCCATGGGCCCGGCGTTTTGGGCTGAGATGCCGGTGGTGTTCGCCGAACTGGACGCCGATCCCGAGGTCCGCGCGATCGTGCTGACGGGTTCGGGCCGCAACTTCTGCTACGGCCTGGACCTGCTCACCATGGGTAACACGCTGTCGGACAGCATGTCCGGCGAGGTTTCGGCCCGGCCGCGCACCAAGTTCCACACCCATCTCAAGGAATTGCAGCAGTCGATCAGCGCGGTCGCGGACTGCCGGACGCCCACCATCGCCTCGATCCATGGCTGGTGCATCGGCGGCGGCGTCGATCTGATCAGCGCGGTGGACATCCGGTATGCGAGCGCGGATGCGAAGTTCTCGGTGCGCGAGGTGAAGCTGTCCATTGTCGCCGACGTCGGCAGCCTGGCCCGGTTGCCCTACATCCTGTCCGACGGACACCTTCGCGAACTCGCGCTGACCGGTAAGGACATCGACGCGGCCCGGGCCGAGAAGATCGGTCTGGTCAATGAAGTGCTGCCGGACGCGGAGTCCGCACTGGCCGCCGCACATGCCACCGCCGCTGAGATCGCGGCGAACTCCCCGCTGGTGACCCGAGGGATCAAGGACGTGCTCGACGAGCAACGCACCGCCGACGTTGCGGCCAGCCTGCGCTACGTGGCGGCCTGGAACTCGGCGTTCCTGCCCTCGAGGGACCTCAAGGAGGGCATCTCCGCGATGTTCTCCAAGCGGGCGCCGAACTTCACCGGCGAGTAGGTTCCCAGAGCGGTGGCGGAGGGATTTGAACCCCCGGTCGGTTTTAGCCGACTCTCGCTTTCAAGCTACACGTAGACCTGGTTTTTGCAGTACACGTAACTCCGCCTAACTCCGGCTCGATGCCTCCAAGCTGGGGTTATCCCGCGCGGCGCTGATGAATTCACCGCGGGTTGGTGGCAGTGCTGTGGCACTGCGCCCCGGCGTATTGCGTTTGCTGCGCTGTACGCGTCGCCTTCCCATATTGGCCTCGGCAACGGTACGACCCACGTTGTGGCAACCACCCAACGAGAGGCGAACGATGAAGGTACTAGCAAGGGGCATGAGCGCCTGCGAAGTCGCCGACGAACTAAAGGTTCACCGAGTCACGGTGTGGCGGTGGATCCGGGAAGGAAAACTTCGTGCGATCCGCGTCGGCGATGGCAACTGGCGCATTGAGGGCGACGACCTCGCGCGTCTGGTGACTACCTCCGAGGAGGTGTTGCGATGAGCAACGTTACCGTCGACGGCGCCGATCATCTCAAACACATCGGCCGGGCTCCAACTAACGGTCATCCGCAGCACTGATACTTCGCCAGGGATGTAGTCGCAAGTTCATCAAACGTTTCGGTCATATCACTGACAAGCATGTGGGGGTCGTGAATACTCCCTCGCAATGCCGCATCAGATTAGCTGAAACAGCGGGGCGAGGAGTGTTTCGATGAATCCAAAAGATCCCTCCGAGCCCGCAGGCCGCCATCGCCGCACAGGGAAGGAGTGGGTGCGTGCGATCGAGTACGGCCGCCGCGTCGCGCCCTCGGCAGAGGCAGAGGCAGCGGCCGTCACGCCGAGTTACGCCCGCTATGTGGGACGCGTAGGCGCACTAGCCGTTGTGCTCGGCGTGGGCTCGGCGATCGCTTCCATGCCGGTAGCTTTTGCCGACACAACAGGCTCCTCGGGATCGACCGGTTCCGGTTCAGATGCATCGTCGGCGACGGCGGGAGCATCGACATCAGCACCCCAGTCGCGGTCGCGGGGCGGTTCACGAACCGTTGCGCGCGGGTCTGCCGCGGGCACCAACTCCCCCGCAAGTACCGAACGCCCTTCCACACCGCGGGTCCGGGGCGAAGGCAGCCCCGGCTCGCGTGAGACTTCCGCGAATGGGCGGCGCCAGCGGTCCCATTACGAGACGCCTGCCGGTACCGATGTGGCGGTCACCGCGCCCCGCGATCTGGTGTCGTCCTCGACATCGCCGTCCTCGTCGTCTGATTTCCGGGATTCACCGGCGACATTTGATTCGACTGCGGCACAAGTCGATTCAATCGAAGCGGTCAACGCAAGTCCTTCGGCGGTTGCGCCTATCTCGGTGGTTGAGGTGGTAGCTGCAGCGGTGCCGCCTGTGATGTCGACGGCTCCGCGTGCGAAGGCGGTTGTCGAAGATTTGGATACCGGCCTGCTCGCCTGGCTGGGAACCGGCGATGACAGGAATGATTCGTCCGCAGGGCCGTTAGCGTGGACCGTGTTGGGGGCAGCGCGCCGCGAATTCGGTGGGGCCTCGCGGACGCCGGAGGCGGCCGCGTCGACGGGTACCGGTGAGTTGTTGGATCCGGTGTCGTCGGTGGGTGCGGTCGTGGTGTCCCCGAACGCCTCAGCGATCGGTGGGTGGGCTCCGGGCAGCATCCTGCGGTTCTTCATCGGTGAAGGCACCGCCGATAACCCCAATGGGGGCATTCTGCTGGGCAACGGCTACTCCTGGACCGCAGCCACATGCACCGGAGGAACGGCGTGCGACGGCGGCAACGCCGGTCTGATCGGCAACGCCGGCAATGGCTTCAACGCCGGCAATGGCGGGGCTGCGGGCTGGTTCGGCAACGGCGGTAAAGGTGGCGCGGGGGTTAACGGTGGCACCGGCGGTTCGGGTGGCCATGGCGGCTTGTTCCTGGGCAGTGGCGGCAACGGCGGAGCGGGTGCGGTAGCGATCACGGTCGGCACCGCTGGTGGTGCTGGTGGCACTGGTGGCAAAACCGGATTCCTATCCGTGGCGGGCGTCGGTGGCGCCGGTGGTGCCGGCGGTGCAGGCAACGCCGGGGGTGGCGATGGCGGTGTTGGTGGTGCAGGTGGCAGCGCCGGAATCCTGAATGGCCGGGGCGGGGCCGGCGGCACTGGCGGTGCGGCGGGTGCCGGTGGCGGTAACGGTGGTGCCGGCGGCGCGGGCGGCGCTTCGGGTGCGGTGGCTTTATTCGGTAAGGGCGGGGCCGGTGGCGTCGGCGGTATCGGGACGGGTAGCGGTGTCGGTGGTGAAGGAGGTACTGGCGGCGCATCCGGGTTAGTGGCGTTGTGGGGCAAGGGTGGTGCCGGCGGTGCCGGCGGCAACGGCGGAGATGGTTCCGGCGGTAACGGTGGCGCCGGCGGCAGGGCAGCGTTGTTCTCGGTGTTCGCGGTGGGCGGCGCCGGCGGCGGCGGCGGTACCGGTGGTTCGGCCGGAAGCGGCGGCAATGGTGGTAGCGGCGGCAGCGCCGGGTG
>CAMCWJ010000189.1 GCA_945882475.1 Bifidobacterium breve | reverse complement strand
AGACATCTTCATCACCAACCGTCCCCTGCGGTTCTTCACCGGCATGAAGTCGAAGTGTTTGTAGAACTCATAAGCCGCATCGTCTATCGCGTCGACCACGATGAGCCGACCCCCGCCGATTTCGGCCGCCCTTACGACCTTGTCGAGTGCGTCAAGAAGTAGGTGTGCGCCGTATCCGTGGCCGTGAAAGGACACATCGAGAGCCATGCGGGCGATGAGATATCCCGGTATTCGGGAGTATCCGCCGGCTAGGGACCCGGAGATCCCGGCGTCGTTGCGAATGACTTCGGTGGGACAGATCGCGTAATAGCCGCACACCGTCTGTTCCCGTATTGGTGTCCATACGTAGACGTGAGCGATCCCACTGGAGTCGGCACGTCGCGCCTGCTCGCGAAGCCAGGAGTTCAATGCCTGGTTGCCGCAGTCGAACTCGTCAAGTTGGTGTTGGTCGCCGAGCCGTGCCGACTCAAACATCCGGCCGGCTCAGCGGCGGGTGAAAACTGCGGGTTTGCGTGCAGCGGCCACCACGCGGGGTGCGTCATCAGCGGTGTCGAGCGACGCCATCAACTTGTCGAACTGCTCAGGCTCCATCATCGTCACCAACTCGTTGCGCAGCACTTCCTCGGCTCGCTGCAGTGCCGCCTTTCGGACGAATTCAGAGGTCTGTTCGTGAACCGCGCTGGCGGCTTGCTGGATGCGATCCAGAGTCGCCTCCTCTGCGCGAATCTCAATACGCTTCGCCTTCACCGCCATTGTCAGTGACCTCCTGAACGTCAGTGTACGGACATTGACCGTACAGGGCCAAGTTTTCCTGAGTGAGACGATGGGCCTCGTAACTGCTCACCAAGCGCGCAGCACCAACGGCTCGAATCCTGCCGCCTCGACTTCGTTGTCATTCCAGGGACGGATACCCCGTTCGACCAGCGGCACAATCCGGCGAAAGTGATCGACAGCCCGCTTCTCGGTGAAGAATCGGTATTCCGAGTCGGGCAGCGGACAATTGTCGAACGCCGCGACGGACAGCCCGAATGACACTCGACGGGCATTGAAGCCAGGCGACGGATCGGACCCTACCCAGTACACCTCAGCGTGGGCGCCCCCTTCGCCGCGCCACCGATCGATCATGCAGTAGCTCGGGTCGCGGCGCAGCCGAGCCCACTGGGCCAGTGTTATCGAGTTTCCCTCGCGGTCGAGGAACCGGGGAAACTGCACCGCTCCAACGGTCACACCCGGCGGGGTAGCGAATCCATCTCCTTGCTCCGGCCCAGTGGAGACCCGCAAGACAGTTTCGTCATGGCCCCTTCGGGCGTCGGCCTCGGTGCGGTATGTGTAGAAGAGTGCCTCGTCGCCGACAATGGAATGGGTTTCAAAGATCAACGATTCAGAATGGCCGTAGCTGAATCCGAAACCGGTCCAGACCGTACGAACCACTGAGCCGTTACCGTCGCTCCAGTCTCCGATCACTGCGTACTCACAGTCGCCACGCAACTGAGCCCAGTGGGATATCGAGATGATCCGGCCCGCCCGGTCATAGAAACAGTCGCGCGGCCAGAAGAACCCCTCCACGGAGTCGGTATCCGCGACGGAGGCGAACGATGTGCTGGTGTCCATCGCATCAGACAATCAGCACACTCCGACAAGTTACCGGCGTCTGACTCCGCAGCGGCACCTGAACGTGTGCATAAATGCCGTCGGAAGCCTGTTCCAGACCGCCACGGACGACCGACTGGTCCCAGACTTGGTCCCAAGACCAACTTCAGACTCCCGAGGGAAGGTGAGCTCGAACGCAAAACCGCTGTTCAGAGCCGGTTTTTCTTTGTCGGGCTGACAGGATTTGAACCTGCGACCACTTGACCCCCAGTCAAGTGCGCTACCAAGCTGCGCCACAGCCCGCGGCGCTGCCGGGATCGCCGGCAGCAGGGCATGAGCCTACCCCAAGGGCACCCGTAGGCTGCTCACCGATGACCGCCGACGACACTCCGCTGTGGCTGTTCGCCGACCAACTCGGCCCGGCAGTCCACAGCGGCGAGCACGCCCACCGCGAAGTCCTGCTCGTCGAGGCCACCTCAGCCCTTGGCCGCGGCGGCTACCACCGCCAGAAGTTGCACCTGATCCTCTCGGCGCTGCGCCATGCCCACCGCGACCTCGGCGACCGCGCCACCCTGATGCGCGCCGACAACTACACCGACGCGTTGCGCCAGTTCGGTCGCCCGGTGCTGGTCCACCAGCCCACCTCGCACGAAGCCGAGAAGTTCGTCCACCGACTGCACAGCCAAGGCTTGGTGGCAGGGGTACTGCCGACAACGACATTCGCGCTGAGCCGCAACGACTTTCAGGACTGGGCGGGTGAGCGTACCCGTTTCCGGCTGGAGGACTTCTACCGCGCACAGCGCCGCCGCTTCGAGGTGCTGATGGACGGCGGCGAACCCGTCGGCGGCCGCTGGAACTACGATCCGGAGAACCGCGAGTCGCCACCGAAAAAACAGAAGATACTCGGCCTGCCCGGGCCGTACCACCCCGACGAAGATGACATCGACGCCCAGGTCCGGCGCGATCTGGACCAGATGAATCTGCCGACCGTCGGCGTCGACGGCCCGCGCCTGTTCGCCGTCACCCCGGCCGAAGCCGAGCGGGCACTGGCGCACTTCATCGAGCACCGACTGCCTTCCTTCGGCCGCTTCGAGGACGCCATCATGGCCGACGATTGGGCCATGGCGCACTCGCTGCTGTCGGTGCCACTCAATCTCGGCGTGCTGCATCCCCTCGACGCCGTCCGCGCCGCGGAGCAGGCCTACCGCACGGGGTCTGCGCCACTGCCCGCCGTCGAGGGATTCATCCGCCAGATCCTGGGCTGGCGTGAATACATGTGGCACCTCTACTGGCAATTCGGCCCCGACTACGCCGACAACAACGCATTGCACGCGACTACTCCACTGCCGGACTGGTGGACCAACCTGGACAGCGACGCGGTGACGGCGGCCTGCCTGCGCGACGCACTGCAAGGCGTGCGGGATCGCGGCTGGAACCACCACATCCAGCGCCTGATGGTGCTGGGAAACCATGCGCTGCAACGGGGCTACGACCCGCGCGCCCTGACCGAGTGGTTCGCCACCGCCTACGTCGACGGGTTCCGATGGGTGATGCCGACGAACGTCATCGGAATGAGCCAGCATGCCGACGGCGGAATGCTGGCCACCAAGCCGTACGCATCCGGCGGGGCCTATCTCAACAAGATGAGCAATCACTGCGCCGGGTGCGCCTACGACCCGAAGAAACGCCTCGGCGACGACGCGTGCCCGTTTACCGCGGGTTATTGGGCGTTCGTGCACCGCAACCGGGATCTGCTGGCAAAGAACAATCGAACAGTGCGGTCGGTGGCGTCGATGGATCGGCTGGCCGACCTCGACGCGGTGCTGGAGCAGGAAGCCGACCGGCAGCGGTTTTAGCTCACACCGTCAGCAGTCGGACAAGCCCGATCAACCCCACCACCACAATGACCGCCCGAAGCGCATTCGGCGACAACCGCCGCCCGTACCGCGCCCCCAACCATCCGCCCAACAGCGAGCCCACCGCTATCAGCCCGGCGACCAGCCAGCTGATCCGATCGAATGCCACCAGCGTGTAGGCCAGCGCCGCGACGACGTTGACCAACAGCGCCAGCAGATTCTTCGCAGCGTTCATGCGCTGCATGTCCTCAGGCAGCAGCGCACCCATGACGCCCATCAGCAGAATGCCCTGTGCCGCAGTGAAATAACCGCCATACACACCCACCGCGAAGGTGCCCACCACCAGGGCTGCCATCCGCAGTGGCGGGACGTGCTCGGCAGATCGTCCGGCCGCCTCGGCCCGCCGCCGGGCGTACGCCTGAATCCGGGGACCGGCGATCACCAGGAGCAGTGCCAAAATCAGCAGTACCGGGACAATCCGGATGAAGACCTTCTCCGGTAGGTGCAGCAGCAAGAAGGAGCCGATCAGCGCTCCGGTAACCGACGCCGGGATCTGCCAGCGCAGTCGATGCCATTGCCCGCGCAAGTCTGTGCGGTATCCCCAGGTGCCCGAGACCCCGCCGGCCACCAGTCCTACGGCGTTGGACATCGTCGCCGTCACCGGCGGGAAGCCCAGAGCCACCAGGGTCGGGAAGGTGATCAGCGTGCCGGAGCCCACCAGCGAGTTGATAGCGCCCGCCCCGACCCCCGCGACCATGATCAGGATCATGTGGGCGACGGACACCCCGGAACCCTAACCGGGCCGTCCGCACTCGTCGTCCCGTACTGTCGGGGCGTTCGGACATCGAGGCGAAATGGACGTGGTCAGCATGTGGAATCTGGATATTCCGAGCGAGAGCGAACTGCGGTTACTGGCAGCGATCAACGCCCCCGCGGTGGTGACCATCTATATGCCGACGACGCCCATCAGTCAGGACGCCGCCTCCGAAGCGATGGCTCTGCACAACCTCGTCAAGGAGGCGATGATCGAGGTCCGCAAGCGACCCGAATTGCCGCGCGGCGACGACGAATACATTGAGGTGCAACTGCTCGATCTGATCGATGATGACGACTTCTGGTCGCACCAGTCGCACGGTCTCGGCGTCATCACCACTCCCGACGGTCAGTGGACCTTCCGGTTGCCGCACCGGCCCAATGCCCAGGTTCACGTCGACGACAAAGCCAACCTGATCCAACTGATCGCCGCGACCGCCGCCCAGGACGCGCACGTGCTGTGCCTGTCCGAGGGCGAGGTCCGACTGGTCGATGTGGCCGCCGATCTCCCGCCCAAGGAGGTCAAGGTGGCAGGCATGCCCAGCGATGCGGCCAGCGCGGTCGGCAAGTCTTCGATCAACGATCGGTCGCCGTCCGGGCGACTGGTGGGCTCGGAGGGCAAGCGAGTGCGGATCCGCCAGTTCGCGCGATTGGTCGACGACGCCCTGATGCCGATCCTGCGCGGTGATGAACGTCCGTTGATTCTGATTGCCACCGAGCCGATCTATTCGATCTTCCGCCAGGTGTGCAGCGCGCCGACACTGGTGTCCCTCGGTGTCGAGGCGAATCCGGACAAGTGGAGCCTGCCCCAGATCGCCGATGCGGTGAAGCCGGTGCTCGTCGCCCATGCCGCGGAAACCGATGCCGCACTTGCCAATACGGTCGATGAGCGACGCGGGCAACGGCGTGCCACCACCGACCTTGCCGATATCGCCCGGGCCGCCACCATCAGTGCGGTGGCCACCCTGATCATCGATCGCGAGTACGACGAGCGCGGCACCATCGGCGACGACGGCGCACTCACGTTGGATCCGGACGGTGCGGTGCTCGCCGAGGAGTTGGCCCGCCGGGTGGTGGCCAACGGTGGACGGGTGTTGGCACTGTCGGCCGACCGACTGCCGGGCGGGGCGCCGGTCACCGCGGTGCTGCGCTACCCGCAGTAGGCCTCGCCCGCCCCTGCCCGGTTTGTCGTCGATTCTTGTCGGTGGCGAGTTTTATGATTCGAACATGCTTTCGATTTCGGTGGCTGAGGTCTTCGCCTCACTCGATGCCGCGGTGGCTGCCGTGGGTGCGATCGACTGGGATCGGCTGCCCGCCCTGGAGCGCCTTGATGCCCTCGACCGGCTCGAAACCATTCGCCGCCGCCACAGCGTCACCTCCCACGACATCACCGGATCCCTCGACCGCGACGACGGCGGCCAGATCGGCCCCGCCCTGCACAAAGTCATCGCCGACGTGCTGCGCATCAGCCCAGCCGAGTCCCGCCGCCGGCTGCGTGACGCCGCGCAACTGCACCCCCGCACCACCCTCACCGGTACACCCATGCCCCCCGAACTGCCCGCTACCGCCACCGCCTGGAACGCCGGCCAGTTGGACATCGACC
>CAMCWJ010000188.1 GCA_945882475.1 Bifidobacterium breve | reverse complement strand
GAGGCCCGCCCGCCGTTCTGGAACGAACTGGCAGAATTGGGTTGGCTCGGTTTGCATGTCGACGAGGAGTACGGCGGCTCGGGATTCGGGCTGCCCGAACTGGTCGTCGTCATCGACGAACTCGGCCGGGCGGTTGCACCCGGCCCGTTCGTGCCGACCGTGGTGGTGTCCTCAGTGATCGCCGCCGTCGGCACCGATGAGCAAAAGGCGCGTCTGCTGCCCAGCCTTGTCGACGGAACGCACACCGCCGCAGTCGGTTTCGGCGGAAACCTGACAGTCTCAGGGGGCCGCCTCTCCGGTGACGCCGGAGTGGTGATCGGTGCGGGACTTGCCGACGTTCTCCTCCTGGCCAGCGGCGAGGACATGATCCTGGTGGATCGCACAGCCGGCGGGGTCGCGGTGGAGGTGCCGGAGAACCTGGACCGGTCCCGGCGCGCCGGACGGGTCATGCTGACCGGCGTCGAGGTGGGCGACAACCTGCTTCCCGGCGCGCGCAACGCTGCCCTGGCCCGCACCCGCACCCTCTATGCCGCCGAGGCCGTCGGCGGTGCGTCGGACTGCGTCGACAGCGCTGTCGAGTACGCCAAGGTCCGCGAACAGTTCGGCCGCACCATCGCCACCTTCCAGGCCGTCAAACACCACTGCGCCAACATGCTGGTGGCCGCCGAGTCGGCGATCGCCTGCGTCTGGGACGCCGCCCGCGCGGCCGGCGAGGACGAGGAGCAGTTCCGGCTGATCTCGGCCGCCGCAGCGACATTGGCGCTTCCGGCCTACGTACGCAACGCCGAACTCAACATCCAGGTACATGGCGGCATCGGCTTCACCTGGGAGCACGACGCGCATCTGCACCTGCGGCGTGCGCTGACCGTGCAGGCGGTGCTCGGCGGGGATGAGTCGGCCACCGACGTCTTCGATCTGACCGCCAAGGGCATCGCCCGGGCCAACAGCCTCGACCTGCCGGCCGGATCGGATGAGTTGCGCACCGAGATCCGTGCCGAGGCGCAGCGCATCGCCGCGCTCGAAGAGAAGGCCCAACTCGATGAGTTGATCGCCACCGGCTACCTCATGCCGCACTGGCCCAAGCCGTGGGGACTGGCGGCCGGTGCGGTGGAGCAACTGCTCTGCGAGGAGGAGTTCGCCGCCGCCGATGTCAAGAAGCCGGACTACGGCATCACCGGCTGGGTGATCCTCACCCTGATCCAGCACGGAACCCCTTCGCAGATCGAACGATTCGTCGAGAAGGCACTGCGCCAGGACGAGATCTGGTGCCAGCTGTTCTCCGAGCCGTCAGCGGGATCGGATGCAGCGGCGGTCAAGACCCGCGCCACCCGCGTCGACGGTGGATGGTCGATCACCGGTCAAAAGGTGTGGACCTCCGGTGCGCACTACTGCAAGCGCGGTCTGGCGACCGTGCGCACCGACTTCGACGGGCCCAAGCACGCCGGCATCACGATGGTGATCTTGGACATGAAGGCGCCGGGGGTCGAGGTACGGCCGCTGCGTCAGATCACCGGTGGCTCGGACTTCAACGAGGTGTTCTTCAACGACGTGTTCGTTCCCGACGAGGACGTCGTCGGCGAACCGAACGCGGGTTGGACGGTGGCGCGCGCCACCCTCGGCAATGAGCGGGTGAGCATCGGCGGCGGAGGTGGCGGCATCGCACCCGCGTCGGCCTGGCTGATGCATCTGGCCCAGACCCACGGCGACCGGGTGATCGGCTCGCTGCAACGGGTCGGGCGGTTCCTGGCCGAGGACCACGCGCTGCGTCTGCTGAACCTGCGCCGGGCGGTGCGCAGCATCGAGGGAGCCGGGCCCGGCCCGGAGGGCAACATCACAAAACTCAAACTGGCCGACCACTTCCAGGAGCAGGGCGCCATCGCCGCGTCGCTGGTGGGTCCGGATCTGGCACTGGAGGACGGCGAAGGCGCTCTGGCATCCCGGGCGGCGATGGGCGCCCGCGGGATGGCGATCGCGGGCGGCACCTCCGAGGTGGCCCGCAACCAGATCGCCGAACGCATCCTCGGTATGCCGCGCGACCCGCTGATCAAGTAGGACCACCGGGCTGGGCGGAATTGGGTACACGCGTTCGCGTGAGCCTTAGGGTGGGGCGCATGACGGCAGTGGAGATCACCGTTCGTGGCTCGTCCTCGGTGCGACTGGCGCCTGAACGGGCCACGGTGCACGCCACTCTGAATGCCCAGGGCCGCTCAGCGGAGCCGGTCTTCGAGAAGGTGGCGATCGCGCTGGCCGAGGTATCGACGTCCATCGATGCCCTGCATCATCCCAAGCGCGGGCCTGTCACCCGGTACACCATCGACCAGGTGCGGACCGGGTCGCACCGGCCGTGGAACGCCGAGGGCAAGCAGTTAGCGCTGGTGCACACCGCCGCGGTCTCGATCACCGCGGTGTTCACCGACTTCGGCGAACTGGCCGCCTGGGTTGCGGCCGCTGCCGGGATCGAGGGCCTGAGCATCGGGTACGTCGACTGGTCGCTGACCGACGCCAAACGCCTTGACGCCGAACGCAAGACCCGCCAGAAGGCGGTCCGCGACGCCAGCCGGCGCGCCCAGGACTACGCCGATGCACTCGATCTTGGTCCGGTTCGGGTCCGCAGCATCAGCGATCCGGGCCTGGGCACCTCGGGGCACCCCGAGGTACGGCTGGCCAAGGCGATGGCCGCCCCGCCGGACGGTGCCGTGGAGTTCGAACTCAGACCCGAGGAGATCGAGATCGACGCCGCCGTGGAGGCGACGTTCGTGATCGAACGCCGCCGCTGACGCTAGGTCGCGCGAGCGAACTCCCGCAACCAGCTGAACCAGTCGGACATGCCCTCGCCCGTGCGGGCGCTCACCGGCAGGATCACCGCATGCGGATTGACCTCGCGTACCCGCGCGACGTAGGTGTCGACGTCGGCATCGAGATGCGGCACCAGGTCGATCTTGTTGAGCAGCACCACATCCACCGACCGGAACATCACCGGGTACTTCAGCGGCTTGTCCTCGCCCTCGGTCACTGAGTACACCATCGCCTTGGCGTGCTCGCCGACATCGAACTCGGCCGGGCACACCAGGTTTCCCACGTTCTCGACGACCACCAGGTCCAGCGCCGGCAGGTCGAGACCGGCCAGGGCCCGGTTCACCATCGGGGCGTCGAGGTGGCATTCGCCACCGAAGCCATTGCTGGTGTTCAGCAGCGAAATCTGGGCGCCGCGGCCCTCGAGTTTGGCGGCGTCGAGGTCGGTGGCGATATCGCCCTCGATGATCCCGATGGCGAATTCCGAGCCGAGTTGATCCAGCGTGGCCGCCAGGACCGTGGTCTTGCCCGAACCCGGTGAGCTCATCAGGTTCAGGACCCGAATACCGTTGGCCTCGAAAGCGTTTCGGTTGATCAGGGCGCGGTTGTCATTCTCGGCGAAGATCGACTCGAGCACTTCGATCCGCTCGGCGCCGGTGGCATAGCCGCTGTGATCGCCGTGCCCGTGATCGTGGTCGTGGTCATGCCCGTGTTCATGCCCATGGTCATGGTCGTGGCTGTGTTCGGTGCCGTCGTCGTGGCGGTGGAATCGACCCATGACTGAACTCTAACTACGTCACGTCGAGCTATGTCACGTCGACGGAGGTGACCAGGAACTCCTCGCCGTGCACCACCGCAACATCGGCGCTGCCGCAGTGCGGGCAGGCCACCGACCACCGGGACTCGATCGGGGCCTGCCGACCGCAGGCCCGGCAGGCGACCTCGGCGGGGATGAACTCCAACTCCAGTTCAGCCTCCGGCATATCCTCGTCGTCGCGGACGATGGTCCAGCAGAACGCCAGCGAGTCCGGCACCACCTGGCGCAACGCCCCGACCCGAACCCGCACCACGTCGACCCGGCGATCCCCGGCATGGGACCTGACCACCCCGGCGATCGCCCGGCACAGCGACAACTCATGCACATCGGCCACCGTAGGCGATCGGGTCGGCGCGCCCCGGTGCTGTGCGACGATCGGTGACTGTGACCATGCCAACCATCGGGCCCGCCGCGGATTTCATCTACTACAAGGGTGGACAGCGCACCGAGGAAGTCCAGCCGGCCAGGCTGCTGCAGGTCTACGAACGGCACACGCCGGAAACCGATGCCGCGATCGTCGAGTTCTGGAAGGCCCAGGGGGCCCTGCCGCGCCAGGATGACGACTTTGTCCTGCAGCGACTCAGTGAAGTCCTGTTCGTGGTGGTCAACGATCAGCACGAGGTCGTCGGCGTCTGCTCAGGAGTCCCCACCTATTTCGAGCAGATCCGCAATCACTTCCTGTACTTCAGGGCCTTCGTCCGGTCCGACTGGCGTGGCCTCAACCGAGGGGTCGCTTCAGGCCTGTTCTATGCCACGTTCGACTTGTTCGACGAGTTGAGAGCGCTCAACGGCCAGCCCATCATCGGGGTGTTGACGGTCTATGAGAGCCGCCACCTCAACGGTGTCGTGGATTTCTACCACTCCGCCCAGCATCGCAACCAGGTGTTTATCGGATGGACCCCGCGCGACGAACAGATCAGAGTCAGCTACTTCAACGATGTGAGAATGTTCTAGGTGAAACGGGTTCGCCTCGACATCACCGGCGTCGTGCAGGGCGTGGGTTTTCGTCCTGCCGTCGCACGGATCGCCGCCGAGCATGGGCTCGGCGGGTGGGTCTACAACGACGCCGGGTCGGTGCACTGTGAGTTCGAAGGACCGGTGGCCGACGTCGAGTCGGCGATCGCGCAGCTGCGGCACCAACCGCCGCCCATGGCCCGCATCGACACCCTCAGTGTCACGCCTTTGGACCCCACCGGCGCAACCGATTTCGAGATCGTCGAGAGCCAGATCGGCGACACCTCCCGCACGCTGGTTCCCCCCGACATCGCGGCCTGTGCGGACTGCCTGCGGGAGATGCGCGACCCTGCCGACCGCCGCTTCGGGCACCCGTTCATCACCTGCACCAACTGCGGCCCGCGCTACACCGTCATCACCGACCGGCCCTATGACCGGCCGGCCACCACGATGGCAGGCTTTCCCATGTGTGCCGCCTGTTCGGCGGAGTATCACGACCCGCTCGATCGTCGGTATCACGCCCAGACCATCGCGTGCGCGGACTGCGGGCCCCGGCTGTCGTCGCCGATCGAGGCCGCAGTGGATTCGTTGCTGAGCGGGAAGGTGGTCGCGATCAAGGGAATCGGCGGGTTTCACCTCGCCTGCCGCGCCGACGACGCGGCTGTGGTGAATGCGCTTCGGGATCGAAAGAACCGGCCCGCCAAGCCTTTCGCCGTGATGGTCGCCGATCTCGGTGCGGCGCGTGGCATAGCCGAGATCGATGAGGCCGCAGCCGCCGCATTGACGTCCCCGGCCGCACCCATCGTTCTGGTGCCCCGGCAGGGCACCACCGTCAGCGACGCGGTCGCCCCGGGACTGGCCGACCTCGGGGTGATGCTGGCCTACTCACCGATCCATCACCTGCTCTTCGATCGGCTGGAACACATCCCGTTGGTGATGACCTCCGCCAACCAGGGCGGCTCACCCATCGTCTACCGCGACGAGGACCTGCAGTGGATCGACGGCCTGGCCGACGCGGTGCTCAGCCACGACCGGCCTATCGGTGTGCCGTGCGAGGACTCGGTGATCACCATCGACGATCAGGGAAATCAGTTGCCGGTGCGGCGCTCCCGCGGGTACGCGCCGCTGCCGGTCTCGGTGACCGGCACCGGCGATGAGGTGCTGCTGGCGACCGGCGGGGATCTGAAAACCGCATTCGCCCTGATGGCCGGTGCCGTCGCGGGCCGACGTCACGCGCACCTGTCGTCACACCTGGGGGATATGGCCGATCCGCGCACCCAATCCGCGTTCGCCTCGGCGCTGGATCACCTGTCGTTCATGACCG
>CAMCWJ010000187.1 GCA_945882475.1 Bifidobacterium breve | reverse complement strand
TGGTCAGCGAGACCATCGAGGTCTCGTCGACGACGATCACGTCGTGGGGCAGCCGGTTGTCCCGGTTGTGCCGGAACCGCGACGAGGTGTCCGGTCGCCCACCCAGCAGCCGGTGCAGCGTGGTGGCGGTCAGCACCGGCAGCCGGTCGCGGTCGGCCGGAGCCAATGCGTCGACCTCGACCTGCACCGCCTCGAGCAACCGGGCGGCGGCCTTGCCGGTCGGGGCGGCCAGTGCGATCCGAAGCCGCGGCCGGCCGTCCAGTTCGGCCTGCTCGGCCAGCAGCGCCAGCAGTCGGGCGACGGTGGTGGTCTTGCCGGTGCCGGGTCCCCCGGTCAGCACGGTCAGCGACCGCGACAGCGCAACCTCCGCGGCGCCGCGCTGCTCGGCGTAGGCATCCGGGAAGAGCCGTTCGACGTCGGGCCGTGACCCGGTCCGGCGGACGGCCGCCAGGGCCAGAACGTCGCCGGCGACCCGACACTCCTCAATCCAGTAGCGATCGAGATAGAGCAGTCCGGCGTCGGTGTGCAGCACCGGTGGGTCACCGGTCAGCGCACTGCCCGCCACCGCCGCCGCCCACTCCCCGGCCGGCGGCCACGGTAGGTCCTCGATTCCGATCTGGCGCTGCAGGTCGGAGAGATCAACACACACCGATCCGCCACGTACCGCCCGGACCACCAGTGCCACCGCCAAGGCAACGCGCTCGTCGGATTCGTTGGACAGCTCCGTCAGCCGCTGGGCCACCTGGACGTCGGCGGCTTCGATGACACCGGCGTCGTTGAACACCCGCAATAGCCCGGTGGCGCTGCTGCTGCGCCGCCAGTCCGCGGTATCGGGCGCCGGGATCGCCGTCACGCCGCCGCCTGCTGCCCGAGCAGATCCGACACCGCGACCACCAGCGCGGCCGGCGGCCGCCAGCCGAACACACCGGCGGGATTACCACCGGTGATCGGGGTGTCAGGGCCACACATCCCGCGCACAAACAGGTAGAGCACCCCGCCCAGGTGCCGTTCGGGGTCATAGCCGGGTTGACGCCAGCGCAGGAACCTGTGCAGGACAACGCAATACAGCAGCGCCTGCAGCGGATAGTCCGAATGCAGCATGGCCTCGGCCATCCGCGGCGCGGTGTAGTCGGCGGCGGTCAATGGACGATCCGCATTACCGAGCCAGTTGGTCTTGTAGTCGACCACCAGATAGCGATGTCCGGATTCGGTGGGGATCCGCAGCACCACGTCGACCGATCCGCTCAGATAGCCGCGCAACGTCTGACGGCCCAGGGTGTCGTCGGTTAGGCGGTCGACGTAGGCCGCCAAAGGGTCATCGGCGGGCAGGTGGGCCGCCAGCAGGCGGCCGACGTCGGCGAGTCGGATGTCGGGAGCGGCCGCCCGCAGATCGCCGCCGGCGAGGGGGAACTCGAAGTCCAACTCGCACAACCGGTCTGCCATGGGAATCCGGCGCAGGGTGAGGTTGTCGGCCAGCGGACCCAAGGGGGTGTCGTGCATGGGGACCAGGGCGGCGGCCAAGTCCGCCGAGGCGACATCGACTGGCCACCACACCGAGTGCTTATCGATCTGTGTCCGCAACTCGGCCGCCAGGTCGACCGCCGACGGATCGGCGGTCTCGAGCACCGCGTGCACCAGGCTGCCGAACTTTGCCCCGGAGGGCAGCTCAGCCATCGGCGAGGCGATGTCCGCCCCCGCGGCCTGAGTCGCCAGGGCGATGTCGGCGACTCCGTCCTGAGTCGCCAGGGCGATGTCGGCGACCTCATCGTCGAGTTCGATGACTTCCGGTTCGCTGCTCACACCGACCCTTTCCTGCGCGGAACGCACCAGGCCGGAATAGGAGGTGCGGCGCCAGATGGTGTCGATGGATCGGTGGAAATGCCTGGCGGACAAGGCCTCCGGAACCTTGACGGCGGGTTCCGGCGGTGCGGGCGCGATCTCGGCCCGCTCGACCACGGGCCCCCCGGCCTTCTCCCACTCGCGGAAGCGTTGCAGGGCATCATCGTCGGTGACCGACCGGGGCTCGCACCTGTCTCGGATGATGCTCTCCCCCGGCTTGCGGTCGCGCAACAACCGGGACAGGCCGCCGTCGGGCTCGTCCTTCGAGGGTGCCCACCAGGCCACCACCTGGGCCTGGGCCCTGGTGAGTGCGACATACATCAGCCGGCTGTCGTCACTGGCGGTCTCGCTGCGCCCCAGCACCTCGACCGCGGCGAAGTCAGGGGTGTCAGCTCCTCCGACGTAGAGACAGCGAACGTCGTTGTCGTGGAACAGGATCAGATCACGCTGCTGGACGTTGCGGTTGAAGGCGAACGGCAGGTACACGATCGGGAACTGCAGGCCTTTACTGCCCCAGACCGTCATGATCTGCACCGCCTCGGCATCGCTGTCGAGGCGTCGGTAGCGCTCCACCGCCCCGCCGCGCTCCTCACGACGACTGCGCAGCCAATCCCGCAGGGCGGGCAGCGTGAAATGCTCGCGGTGCGCGACTTCCTGCATCAGCTGGGTCAGGTGGGCCATGTCGGTCATGTACCGCTCGCCGCCGTGCCAGGACAGCACCCGGTCGCCCATTCCGTTGAGTTGGGCTGCCTCGAACACCGCAGCGATGCCGACCTCACGGGCGTGGTCGGCCCACTCCCGCACCGTCTCGGCGACGCCGTCGGTCAGTGGGTCACCCCCGTCGGCGAGATCCTCAGCGGTCTTGCCAAAGAACATGGTGGTCGCGGCGGCGCGGATGACACCTGAGCGGTGCGGCTGGTCAAACGCTTCCAGCAGGGCCAGCCAGTCGTCGCAGGCGTCGGAGTCGAAGATGTCGGAGTCGCCGGTGTAGACCGCGGGAATGCCGGCGTCAGTGAGAGCCTCGAAGCAGGCCCTGCCGTCCTTATGCTTCTCCACGATGACCGCGATGTCGCGGGCCTTGACCGGCTTGCCGTCGAACGTGGCCCCGGCGGCGAGCAGTCCGCCGATGTCGGCGGCGAGGTCGCGGCCGATGTGTCGGCGCAGATCGCCGATCGGGATGATGCGGGTTCCACTGCGGCCGAACATCTCTCGGTCGACCACGCGGAGACGGAACGGTTCAGTGGACGGTGCCCCGATCAGTCGGCTGCCCCGATGTTGCGGCTCGACGTCGTGGACGACGATGCGCGGGTCGCCCAACTGTGCACCGCGCAGGACGGTCTGCAGCCGGGCCACCAGCGCGGCGTCGCTGCGCCAATTCTTGGCCAGGGTCTGCTTCTCGTCGCCAGCGGTCTGGGCGGCTTGCAGATAGGTGACGATGTCACCGCCACGGAAGGCGTAGATCGCCTGCTTGGGGTCACCGATCAGGACCAGCGTCGACGATCCGCTGAAGGCGCGGTCGATGACCCGCCACTGCACCGGGTCGGTGTCCTGGAACTCATCGACCATCACGATCGGCCAGCGCTGACTCATCCGCACCCGCGCGGGCGCGTCGTCATCGGCAAGGGCATCGGCCAGCCGGCTCAGCAGATCGTCGTAGCCGAGGATGCCGCGGCGGCGCTTGCGGATCTCCAGTTCGGCCAGAACGGCTTTCGCGAAGTCGACGCACAGGGCCGCGCGACTGCCCGGCTCGGGATCAGCGGGACGCAACTCGGTCGAGGGATTGCGCACCACCTCCTTGGCCAAGCGCAACGCCTGGTCATAGGTCAGCGTCGGCTGATCACGGTCCCGGCCGAACCGGGAGAGATACAGATCGTTGACGATCTCGACGACCAGTTCGTCGAGGCTCTCCACCAACTCGACGCCGGCGTCGGCGTCACCGGCCACCCCGAGCGAGGTCAGCACCAGGTTGCAGAACTGGTGGATGGTGGCGATAGTCGCGGCGTCGAAGCCCGCCAACGCGTCGGCCAAGCGGGTACGGCGGACGGTGCGTTCCTCGGGCGTTCCGGACACCAGATGCGCGAGCACCTCATTGTCGCCGACGGATGCCGGATCATCGAATGCTGCGACGGCATCGGCGATCTGGCGGCGCACCCGGTCCCGCAACTCCTGGGTGGCCGCCCTGCTGAAGGTGATGAGCAGCATCTGATCCAGCCGGGCCGCACCTTCGGCGAGATAGCGGGTCACCAGGGCGGCCAAGGCAAAGGTCTTGCCGGTACCGGCGCTGGCCTCCAGCACGGTGGTCGTTTTCGGTGCGGGCAGCGGACCGACCAGATCGAAGCGGGACGGTGTCAGCGGAGTCTCCATCAGCGGCCCGCCTGTCCGGCCCGCAGCATCGGCAGCCACAACCGGGCTGCGAAAGCGCCCAGCCGATTGTCCTCACCGGGGTACCCCTCGTCCGGGCGCAGTGGCTGCATCAGCCGTTGCAGTGGAGCACCGGAACCCCAGACCCGCGCGTGCGGAGGGTGGGCGTCCTCACCAGGAAAGTTGTTCGTCCGCCAGCGGTTGCCCGCCGCATACACCGGGTCGCCACCGGAGTGCCGGGCCTCGGCCCACGCGTAGGAAGTTTTGAGCGGCAACGGAAGTGGCTCCCGGCGACCGAGGTCATAGAGTGCCACCAGGTCTCCCAGCAGTTCGATCGCCGGGGCGTCGGGGCTGCCGAGGCTCTCGGTACGAGGCTGACCGACCCGCTTGGCCCGGCCGATGCACACCGCGGACCAGCCACCCAGGGGCGCATGGGCGTATAGGGCCAGCAGCGGAATCCAGGAGGCCAGCAGATGTTTACCGTCCAGCTTCGAGTATGTCGCCGAGACCAGTCGATTGCCGAATACCGGGGACACCGTGCCGGTCAGCCGCCGGCCACCGCCCAGGTCGATGTCGACATCGATGGCGCGGGCCGCTTCGGTCCGCAGCGGAAGTGCCTCGGCTGCAAGCAGACTCGCCTGCTCGCGAACGGCCTTCGCCTTGCGCCAGCCCAGCTGTCCCGGCGGCAGGGTGCCGCGACACCACTCCGCCTTGAGCGCCCGTTCGGGGCTCATGCCGCGCAGGATGTCGCCCAGCATGCGGTCACCGACGGTCCACTCCTGCAGGGCGTCGATCTCGACCGGCATTGCGTCGTCTACCCCCTCGACGTCGGCCGGAAAGGTGTAGTCCAGCGCTCGAAAGAAGCCCCGCACCGGGTCCCTGAAGAACCCGACCAGGTCGGCCAGCGAGACGTCCTCGAAGGCCGCCGGTGCCGGTAGCGGCCCGGGCAGGAAATCTGGCCGGTCTTCCCGGTGACCGGTCGCCGCGCGGGCGGCACGCAGTACGGTCGCATCGAAGCTGAAGGAGTTGCCTGCCACCATCGCACCCGGGACGACATTGCGAGAATCGAAGGGCTGCAACGGATGCCGGAGGAGGACCCGGTCGCGCACCGGGTGCTCGGTGGTCGCGTCGAGAGCATCGAGCAACTCGGCCAACGGCACAGCGGGCGGTCGCGGCTGGCCGGTGAATTCATTTGCTCCGGTGTAGGTGATCACCAGCGTCTCGGTCGCAGCCCCGATGGCGTCGAGCAGTAGCTGGCGATCCTCGGAGCGGACGTCGCGCTCACCGGTCCTCGGGTCGCGAGCCAGCACGTCGTCTCCGTCGACGACGCCGATCCGGGGAAAGACGTTGTCGTCCAAGCCGACCAGGCAGACCACCCGGTGCGGTACCGAGCGCATCGGCACCATGGTGCAGACGGTCAGGGTGCCGGTTCGGAAGTTCGCCCGGGTAGGCCGCCCGGCTAGCTGGCGGTGCAGCATGGCCGCCACGTCGGAGAGCCTCAGCGGGGTCTGATCATGCGAACCGGCCCGCGCCAGGATGTCGTTGAACTCGCGTTCGAGTTGGCTGATCTGCCACGCGTCCGCGTCGTCGACCCGGGTGATCAGCCTGATGCCCTCGGTGAGGGCGGCGAGCCAGTCGCGCAGCGCGCGGGTGCCGCTGAGTGCATCGACGACCCCCCGCAGCCGATCGCA
>CAMCWJ010000186.1 GCA_945882475.1 Bifidobacterium breve | reverse complement strand
GGTGGCGATGGATCTGGCCGGACCCAAGCTGCGCACCGGGCCGCTGGTACCCGGGCCGAAGGTGGTGCGGCTTCGCCCGCGACGCGACCTGGCCGGCCAGGTGGTCGATGCCGCGCGCGGATGGCTCACCGCCGCCGATCACCCGGCTCCCGCACCGGACAACGAACTGACCGTGGTACCGGTGGACGCGGGATGGCTGGCCCGACGGCACGTCGGCGAAGAACTCGTGCTGCGCGACACCCGCGGCTCCAAACGCCGTCTGGTACTGGCCGCCGCGGCGCCGGGCGGATTCCTTCTGACCACGACGAAGACCTCCTACCTGGGCACCGGCACCGTGCTTCGGACGGGCACAGACACCGCCGTGGTCGGTGAGTTGCCGCCTACCGAACAGGGCATCCGTCTGAGTGCAGGTGACGTGTTGCGGCTGGATCGCGACTGCACCCCCGCGCGGGTCGATCCCGGCGCCGCTCCCCGGATCGGCTGCACCCTGCCCGAGTTGTTCGACAACGCCGCCGTGGGCGATCGGATCTTCTTCGACGACGGACGGCTCAGCGGGCAGGTAATCGCGGTGAACGCCGATCACCTCGAGGCGCGAATCGAGCACCCATCGCACGGATCGGTCACCCTGCGGGCCGGTAAGGGCATCAATGTGCCCGACACCGACCTGCCGATCTCGGCGCTGACCGCCAAAGATCTCACCGACCTTGCCACCGTGATCGACATCGCCGACCTCGTCGACCTCTCGTTCGTCCGTGAATCCGACGACGTGACAACGCTTTTAGATGCGCTGACCCGTATGGGCGGCGACCATCTCGGCCTGGTCCTCAAGATCGAGACCCAGCGGGCGTTCGAGCAACTCCCCCAACTGATCCTGACCGCCATGGCGCACCCCCGGGTGGGCGTGATGATCGCGCGCGGTGATCTGGCCGTCGAGTCGGGCTACGAGCGGATGGCCGAGTTGCAGGAGGAGACGTTGTGGCTGTGCGAAGCCGGACACCTGCCGGTGATCTGGGCGACCCAGGTCCTCGAGCAACTCGCCAAAACCGGCCGGCCGTCCCGGGCCGAGATCAGCGACGCCGCGATGAGCGAACGGGCCGAGTGCGTGATGCTCAACAAGGGTCCCTACATCTGTGATGCGGTGGTGGCTCTCGACGACATCCTGTGCCGGATGGCCGACCACCACTACAAGAAGAGTGCGCTGCTGCCCAGGCTTCGGTCCTGGCAGATGGTCGATCTGGACTGACCTACAGCACCCCGGGAGCCGGGTCGTGGCCCAACTGATGGGCCAGCGCGTCGCGCACGTTTGGGTGGCGAAACCGGTGACCCAGCGCGTTCAGCACGGCCGGAACGACCCGCTGATCGGCCTCGGCGAGTTCGGCCGCGCCTTGGCGGCCCAGCAGCAGCCGGGGTCCGAACGACGGCACCGGCAGCAGTGCCGGCCGGCGCATGGTCGAGGCCAGCGCCCTGGTGTACTCGGCGTTGCGCACCGGTTCGGGGCCGACCGCGTTGACGGGACCGGTGAGCCTGGTGTCGTACAGCGCTCGGTAGTAGATGTCGAGCAGATCGTCGATGCCGACCCAGGACAGCCATTGTCGACCGCTGCCGAGTCGGCCGCCCAGACCGGCGGCGAACAGTGGGCGCAGAAGTTTCAGCGTTCCGCCCGCGGCGGCCTGCACGATCCCGGTGCGCACCGCCACCACACGCAGGCCGGCATCGGCGGCGGGCGCAGTGGCGGCCTCCCAGTCGGCCACCACGTCGGCCAGGAATCCGTCCCCGCGCGGGCTGTTCTCGTCCAGCAGGGAGTCGCCGCAGTCATAGCCGTAGAAACCGACAGCCGACGCGCTGACGAAGGCACGCGGCCCGCCAGTGGACGCGGCGGCGACCTCGGCCAGCCGACGAGTCGGTTCGATCCGGGAGTCCCGGATCGCCCGGCGATGCGCATCGGTGAATCGGCCCGCGATCGACTCCCCGGCCAGATGCACCACCCCGTCCACTCCGTCAAGCAGATCGGCAGCGGGTTGGCTTGGGTTCCAGCGTCTTTCGTCGGAATTGGCAGGATCACGCCGCACCAGGCGGATCACCCGGTGACCGCCGGTGGACAGAAATGCCGCCAGTGCGGTGCCCACCAGCCCGGCCGAACCGGTCATCGCAATCACCATCGGTCCCCCGCCGGCGTTGGCCGCGTCGCGATGAGCGGCAAGATCCTCGGCGAGTTGGCGGTGCCGGTAGGCGAACGTTGAGCGCAGCATCGCACCCGGAACCGTGGTGTCGACCTCATCGTGCACGCGGGTGGTCCCGCCGCCGGCGTCGCTGAAACGGTGGGTGTGCCGCCACCACCCGATCACCCGCGGCGGCAGCGTCATCAGCCCATCTGAGGAGAGCACGTCGCGGAACTGGTTCGGCGGGTCATAGCCCGCCGGGTCATGCCGGGCGATCCAACGCAACCCGCCCGGAAGACCGAGGATTGCGGTGCCGTCGGCCAGCGACTCGGTCTCCTTGACCACCTTCATGGGCTGCCAGGGCGGGACCAACCGGCGCATCGCGCCGGGCCGGGTGTGCCAGGCGAACACTTCATCGATTCCGTGGTCGACGACGCTGGCGTACTCAATTCCCATGGTGCTCCTCAGGATCCGGCGCGAGGACCGGGCCGGTGCGGATCACCGATCGTCGCGCTCGTCTCCAGTGTCCCCGGTGAGCACGATAAGGGTGTCGTCGGCCGTTTCCTCGGCCGGGCGATAGACGATCACCGTCTCGTCGGCGGGAGCGGGGTACTCGATCTCGTCATCGCTGATGGTGTCGTACTCGGGTTCGTCGTGGACGACCTCGGCCGGGAAGTCCTCGCGGGCTAGCTCGGCCGAGAAGTCGTCCTCGGCGGCGATCTCGGCCGAGATGTCCTCGGCGGCGATTTCGGCCGAGATGTCCTCGGCGGCGATTTCGGCTTCGGTGGAATCCTCGATCGCGTAATCGGAATAGTCGGACGGGTCGTCGGCGTAGATGTCATCCACGCCGTCCTCGGCATCACGATCGACCACCAGGACGTCCGCCGCTTCAGAGTCCGCGACCGCGGCGTCAAGCGCCTCAGAGTCCAATTCCGCAGCCCCCGCCCCGGCCGCAACGGCGCCGACCCGCGCGTTTTGCCGCTCACGAATGGCGTCGACCACCAACAGGAGCACGCCGAGCACGCTCGCCCCGATGCACACCCAGGCGATCACCTCATTGGTGGTCACCACTGCGGCGATCAGGGCCACCAGGGCGATGACCGCCAACACCAACGCAATGATGAGCGTCATCGGTTGGCCTCCTGCGACCCTGAGCGGTGTTTGCCTGTCCCGGCGGGCCGGTGCGGCACCTACTGGTACTGCGGGTACCCGCCGTCACCGGAGTCGACCGGAGCTGCCGAGCCCCGCTGGCCGAGTTCCTCGAGCTGGGATTCCAGGTAGGTCTTCAGTCGGGTGCGGTACTCGCGCTCGAAGGTGCGCAACTGCTCCAGCCGACCTTCAAGGACCGTGCGCTGCTGATTGATGGTCGCCATCAAATCGGAGTGCTTGCGCTCGGCGTCGGACTGCAGCAGGTCGGCCTTCTCATACGCCTGGCGCAGCTGCGCCTCGGAGCGGGCCTGTGCGTCGCCCAGGGTCGCATCGGCCTGCTGGCGCGCCTCGTTGATCGTCGTCTCGGCGATGTAGCGGGCCTCCGACACCATCTGGTCGGCGGCGGCCCGAGCATCCCCGAGCAGCTGGTCGGCTTCGGCACGAGCCGAGCCGGTCAACCGGTCGGCGGTGTCCTGCGCGAGGCTGAGCACCCGGGCGGCCTTGACGGCCTGCTCCTCGCTGATCGCCGGAGTGGCAACCTCGGCGACGACAACGACAGGCTCCGGCTCCGGCTGGTAGAGCGGGATGGCCTGGGTGGCCTGAATACCGCCGGCCCGCGCAGAGGCGAGTTCGGAGCTGAGCTCACCCACTCGCTGGTTCAGGTCGGCGTTCTCCTCGAGGAGACGCGACAGCTCGGTCTCCACGAGATCGAGGAACGCGTCGACCTCGTCCTCGTTGTAACCGCGCTTGCCGATGGGCGGCTTGCTGAACGCCACATTGTGCACGTCGGCCGGTGTCAGTGGCATTGTCTGCCCCTTCCGATCTGGGACGGCGGAAATCCGCTGCGTATAGAACGCGGTCCGCGTTCCTCAGTCCGTACTGTAACTGGCGTCCATCCTGTCACACCAGACCCGCCGGTTGCACCTGTGTCACAGAATTGACCGCATTCGGACTCGGTTCGGGCTGCCTAAATGGCGGCGCCAAGAGCCACCGCTGGACCTAAATGGCGGCGCCAAGAGCCACCGCTGGACCTAAATGGCGGCGCCAAGAGCCACCGCGGTGGCCTTGACGGCCGCGCCGAACGCCAGTTGCATGCCAAAGAACGCCATCAGGAGCAGGATCATGATGGAGAAATCCAGCCGTACCGAACCAATGGTGAGCTGCGGAATGACCCGTCGAAGCAGCTTCACCGGCGGGTCCGTGGCGGTCATGATGGCCTCCAGTGCCACCACCATCGGCCCACGGGGATGCCAGTCCCGGCTGAACGAGCGGATGAACTCCACCACGATCCTGGCGATCAGCAGCAACCAGAAGATGAACAGCGCGAAGCCGAGGATCTCGAAGAACAGCGACACCTAGGGACGGTCCTTACTCGCAGAGCCGAAGAAATGGACCTCGTTAGCCTACCTATCCCGAGGTCTACTGGTAGCTGTAGAAACCAGCCTCGGCGATCCGGCGACGCTGCTCGGCCGTGACATCGACATCGGCCGGCGCCAGCAGGAAGACCTTGGTGGCGACCTTGTCGAACGAACCGCGCAACGCGAAGGCCAAGCCGGCGGCGAAGTCGACCAGCCGCTTGGCATCGGCGTTGTCCATCGACACCAGATCCATGATCACCGGCTGGCCGTCGCGGAAGCGCTCACCGATGGTGCGGGCCTCGCTGTAGTCCTTGGGCCGCAACGTGGTGATGCGCGACATCGGGCTGCTCTCGTCGAAGAGCATCGCCATCCGGCGCGGGTCCATCGCCAGTGCACCGCGGGTCGAGCCGCGCAACGTCGAGAACCGGGGCCGGGACGCGTCGTCGAAGTCGCGGGGGCGGAACCGGGGGTCCTCGCCGTAGCCAGCGCGGAAGCCGCCGGTCGGCGCGTAGTCCGCGTCGCGGTCGTCGTAGTCGCCGGCGTGCTCATCGAAACGGCCGCCTCGCTCGTAGCCGTCGTCGGCGAACCGGTCGTCGCGGCGCGAGAAGGCCCGACCGCGCCCGGTGCCGGGATCGCGGTCGTCCTCGTAATACTCGTCCTCGTAATCGTCCATCGGCGCCATGCCGAAGTAGGCCTTGACCTTATGCAGAGTGCTCATCCGCGGGACCCTTCTGAGAGCTGAACGTCGGTGTCTGTGAGGAAGATGTGACTGGAGTGAATTCTCATTGAGACGTTAAAGGACGTTCGCCCATTAGTGCCGTACCGACACGCACACAAGTTGAACCGTGTCGCACGGCCGCATCGAGATCGCCCGACATCCCGGCCGACAGTTCAGTGGCGTCGGGATGGTCGCGCAGGATCCGGCGGTGCTCTGCTGCCAGGGCCGCGAAGGCCCGATCGGGATCAGCGTCCAACGGCGGGATCGCCATCAGGCCCACCAGTCGCAGCGCCGGCGACTCGGCCACCAGCGCGCACATCCGATCCACCGCGGCCGGATCCCCCAGCTCAACACCCCCGCGGGTGGTGTCACCGTCAAGGCTGATCTGGACGAATATCCGCAGCGGCCGGTCGCGTCGGCCTTCAGTCAGGGCTTGGGCGGCAGCACTGCCCAATGCCTCGGCCACCTTCGTGGCGCCGACCGAATGCACCGTATCCGCCCATGCCGCAATCTG
>CAMCWJ010000185.1 GCA_945882475.1 Bifidobacterium breve | reverse complement strand
TCCGCAAAGACCATCGAGGAGCTGGCCACCGTGGTCCGCGAGTACCTCGAGGCCGGCGAACTCGACGGTTTCGTCCGCACCCTCCGGGCGCCCAGGGAAGGTTCGGATGCGCTGCCGGTGTTCGTCTTCCACCCGGCCGGCGGTTCGACGGTGGTCTACGAGCCGTTGCTCAAACGCCTGCCCGCCGACACCCCGATGTACGGCTTGGAGCGGGTGGAGGGCTCCATCGAGGAACGGGCCGCGCAGTACGTCCCGAAACTGCTGGAGATCGGCGGTGACGGCCCGTACATCCTCGCCGGCTGGTCGCTCGGCGGTGTGCTCGCCTACGCCTGCGCGATCGGCCTCACGCGAGCCGGTGCCGACGTGCGCTTCGTCGGCCTCATCGACGCGGTGCGCGCCGGGGAGGAGATTCCGCAGACCTCCGACGAGATTCGGGCGCGCTGGGACCGGTACGCGCTATTCGCCCAGCGAACCTTCAACGTCGAGATCCCGGCGATCCCCTACGACCAACTCGAGGAACTCGACGACGACGGACAGGTGCGCTTCGTCTTGGATGCGGTCAAGGCGAGCGGGGTCAACATCCCGGGCGGCATCATCGAGCACCAGCGAACGTCGTACCTGGACAACCGGGCGATCGACACCGCCCGGATCGAGCCGTTCGACGGCCACGTCACGTTGTACCTGGCCGACCGGTACCACGACGACGCCATCATGTTTGAGCCGCGCTACGGCACCCGTAAACCCGACGGCGGCTGGGGCGAGTTCGTCTCCGATCTTGAGGTGGTGCCGATCGGGGGCGAGCACATCCAGGCGATCGACGAGCCGTACATTGCCAAGGTGGGCGCCCACCTCAGCGAGGCGATCAATCGCATTCAGGCACAGGAGAAGCAGGGTGACTGACAAGTCCACCGCGGCGTTGCTGGCCGAGTTGCGCGAGAAGCTGCAACTGGCCACCGAACCGGCCGGCGAGGCCGCTGCCGCCAAGCGTGACAAGCGCGGCATACCCAGCGCCCGAGCCCGCATTCACGAGTTGCTTGACCCGGGCAGCTTCCTGGAGGTCGGCGCACTTGCCCGTACCCCCGGTGATCCCAATGCACTGCTCGGCGACGGCGTGGTGACCGGGCACGGCACCATCAACGGTCGCCCGGTCGGAGTCTTCTCCCACGACCAGACTGTCTTCGGTGGTTCGGTGGGGGAGATGTTCGGCCGCAAGGTCGCCCGGCTGATGGAGTGGGTGGCCATGGTCGGCTGCCCGATCGTCGGCATCAACGACTCCGGCGGCGCCCGCATTCAGGACGCCGTCACCTCGTTGGCCTGGTACGCCGAACTGGGTCGCCGCCACGAACTGCTCTCCGGTGTGGTGCCGCAGATCTCGATCATCCTCGGCAAGTGCGCCGGCGGTGCGGTGTACTCGCCGATCCAGACCGACCTGGTGGTCGCTGTGCGCGACCAGGGCTACATGTTCGTCACCGGGCCCGACGTGATCAAGGACGTCACCGGTGAGGACGTCAGCCTCGACGAACTCGGTGGCGCGGATTACCAGGCCCGCTATGGCAACATCCACCAGGTGGTCGATTCCGAGAAGGCCGCCTTCGCCTACGTGCGCGAATTCCTGGAGTTCTTGCCACCCAACACCTTTGACGACGCTCCGGTGATCAACCCTGGTCTGGAGCCCGACGTCACCGCCGATGACCTCGAACTCGACGGCATCGTCCCCGACGCCGACAACATGGCCTACGACATGCACGACGTCCTGTTGCGCATCTTCGACGACGGCGACTTCCTCGACGTGGCTGCCCAGGGCGGTCAGGCGATGATCACCGGCTTCGCCCGGGTCGACGGCCGCCCGGTGGGCGTGGTCGCCAACCAGCCGATGGTGATGTCGGGCGCCATCGACAACGAGGCCTCCGACAAGGCCGCCCGCTTCGTCCGGTTCTGCGACTCCTTCAATGTGCCACTGGTTTTCGTCGTCGACACACCGGGCTTTCTGCCCGGCGTCGAGCAGGAGAAGAACGGCATCATCAAGCGCGGCGGCCGATTCCTGTACTCCGTCGTCGAGGCCGACGTCCCCAAGATCACCATCACGATCCGCAAGTCCTACGGCGGCGCGTACGCGGTGATGGGTTCCAAGCAGCTGACTGCCGACCTCAACTTCGCCTGGCCCACCGCGCGGATCGCGGTTATCGGCGCCGACGGCGCGGCCCAACTCCTGGTCAAGCGATTCCCCGATCCCACCGCGCCCGAGGTCCAGAAGATCCGGGCCGATTTCGTCGAGGGCTACAACCTCAACATGGCGATCCCCTACATCGCGGCCGAACGTGGGTTCATCGACGCGGTTATCGAGCCGCACCAGACCCGGCTACTGCTGCGCAAATCCCTTCGGCTGCTGCGGGACAAGCAGATTCAGCGGGTCGCGCGCAAACACGGCCTCATCCCGATCTGACCATGACGGACACGACTGAATCCAGGCTTTACATCTTTCCCCACACCGGCGGTTCGGCTGAGTTCTACGTGCCCTTCGCCAGGGCGTTCACTGCCGGCACGAAATGCGTGGCTGTGCAGTACCCCGGCAAGCGCGCCGGCAAGGATCTGTCGAAGTACACCAGCATTCCGGAGATGGCCGATCGGCTCTGCGCGATGCTCAAGCCCGAGGAGACCCCCGGGACCGGGGTCGCGTTCTTCGGGCACAGCATGGGAGCACTGCTGGCCTTCGAGGTCGCATTACGGTTCGAGCAGGCGGGCAACCCCATCGCCGCGCTGTTCGTCTCGGCGTCTGCGGCTCCCGGACTTCTGCGCACCGTGGCGGATCTGCAGGGCTCGGATGCTCAACTGCTGAACATGGTCAGCCAGGTGACCGGCGCCAACCCGGAGTTCCTCAAAAACGAGCAGTTTGCCGCGACGATCCTGCCGACCTTGCGCGGACTCAAGGCCGTCGTGGCCTACGAGAGTCCACCCGAGGCGAAGGTGTCCTGTCCGATCCATGCCCTGATGGCCGACAACGACGAGTTGGCCACCGAGGAATTGGTGACGCCGTGGGAGCAGCGCACCACCGGAGCGTTCGACCGCACCGTGTTCTCCGGCGGCCACTTCTACCTCAATGAGCACCTGCCGCAGGTGTCTCAGTGGGTCGAGGAGCGGGTGCTTGCCACTCGCTCCGGCGCGTAATCCGCCAGCATCGGGCCGTTCCGCTGAGAGCATAAGAGCAGTGCTGCATTAGTTTGCTGTGCAATGCCGCACTGCGGCCGGTTTCGCCCCAGTGACCTGCGGTGCTGCTCGGTCGTGAAGGTGCTATACCCACATGTCAACTGGACTAAACATGCTGTCTAACGCGTCACAGGCGATTGATTCGACGCGACGGTATTGACATCGGCAGCTATCATGTCAAGTGTGCCTCAGCGTTCGCCCAGAGGCCCAAAACCGCATTGCTGAGTGGGTGCGGGTCTCACGTGGCTGGTAGATTGTGAGGTATCGCTAGCGCCTAGTGCCGGGGAGTCAGTGGCGCGGTCACCAACGGTGTGGACCGCCTCCGCTAGCTCAGCAGTCTTTCCTCCCCGCCGCCACCCTGAGACCCGGTGCCCACCCGGTCCCTGCACGAACTGACGAAGTGAATGAGGTTGATCAGCATGCCGCAGACCGAGTTGTCGATTCCTGCCCTGCTCCTCGAACGGGCCACCAAGACCCCCGACGCCGTTGCGTACGTCTTCATGGACGCTGTGGTGGCCGGCACCGGTGTCGAGGAGACTCTGACCTGGTCGCAGCTGTACCGCAAGTCGCTGGTCCTGGCCGAGGAGTTGCGTCGGCACGGATCCCCCGGGGATCGCGCGGCGATCATGGCCCCGCAGGGCCTCGACTACATCGTCTCCTTCCTCGGTGCGCTGCAGGCCGGCTTCATCGCCGTCCCGCTCTCGGTGCCGCAGTTCGGTGTGCACGATCAGCGCGTCGACGCGGCTCTGGATGACAGCACACCCACTGTCCTGCTGACCAACTCCGCCTCGGTGGCCGACGTCAACAAGTACGCCTCCGGCCAGGGTGGCCGGCCCGCGCGCCGGGTCATCGAGGTCGACCTGCTCGACTTCGATGAGACCCGTGCGCTCGACACCACCGATCAGTCCCGGCCGGGTGCGGCGTACCTGCAGTACACCTCGGGATCGACTCGCTCGCCGGCCGGCGTGGTCGTCACCCACCGCAACGTGACCTCCAATGTCGAGCAGGTGATGCGGGACTACTTCGGCACCGGCGACGAGTTGCCGGCAGACACCACGGTCGTGTCGTGGCTGCCCTTCTTCCACGACCTGGGCCTAATCATGGGTGTCTGCTCACCGCTGGTGACCGGCCGTAAGGCCGTCCTGATGAGTCCGCTGGCGTTCCTGCTCAAGCCGGCGAGCTGGGTGCAGCTGATGGCCAAGCACCCCCGCTGCTTCTCCGGGGCTCCCAACTTCGCCTTCGAACTGGCCGCGCGCCGGACCACCGACGCCGATATGGAGGGCCTCGACCTCAGCAAGGTGCACGTGATCCTCAGCGGGGCTGAGCGGGTGCACCCGGCGACGGTCAACCGGTTCGTCGAACGCTTCGCCAAGTTCGGTCTGAGCGAGAAGGTCCTCCAGCCCTCCTACGGGCTGGCTGAGGCGACCCTGTACGTAGCAACCCCCGACGTCGACGACACCGTGCGCACCGCGCACTTCGACCTGCAGCAGCTCGCCGCCGGGTTCGCCCGCCGGTGCGCCGCCGGGCAGGCGGGTAGCACTGAACTGGTCAGCTACGGTGCCGCGCAGTCCTACCCGGTCCGCATCGTCAACCCCGAAACCGGTATCGAGCAGCCCGAGGGCACCATCGGCGAGATCTGGGTGCGCGGCGACAACGTCGCTCTGGGGTACTGGCGCAAGCCGGAACTGACCAGCAGCGTCTTCGGAGCCAAGATCACCGACCCCTCCGACGGCACCCCCGCCGGACCGTGGCTGCGGACCGGTGATCTGGGCACGATGTCGGAGGGCGAGCTGTTCATCATGGGCCGGCTCAAAGACCTGCTCATCGTCGACGGACGCAATCACTACCCGGACGACATCGAGGCGACCATCCGCGAGATCACCGGCGGCCGGGTCGCCGCGATCGCCGTCGAGGAGGACGCCACCGAGAACCTGGTTGCCATCGTGGAGGTCAAGCCCGAGGGTGCCGACGAGCACGGTGAGCGGCTGGGCTCGGTGAGCCGCGAGGTGAAGACCGCGATCTGGAAGTCGCACAACCTGCGCGTGGGTGATCTCGTTCTGGTGTCGCCCGGTTCCATCCCGATCACAACCAGCGGCAAGATTCGGCGTTCATCATGCGCTGATCTGTACCGCGACGGCGAGTTCAACCGGTTAGATATAGCGGTATGACCGCTGAGGGAGACGCCCACGCCGAACTCGTTAACTGGCTGGTCGCCTACCTCATCACAAACCTCGGCTGCGATCCGGCGGAGATCGACCTCGACGCCCCGTTCAACGAGATGGGCGTCGGCTCCCGTGATGCAGTGGTGCTCTCCGGTGAGCTGTCCGAGCGCTTGGGCCGGTCGGTGTCGCCGGTGGACTTCTGGCAGAACCCGACCATCAACGCCCTTGCAGCCGCCCTCCTGAACCCGGACGTCGAGGCGGCGGGCACGGTGCCGGGTGCCACCGGCGGAATGCTGAACGAGGCGATCGCCGTCATCGGCCTGGGTTGTCGCCTGCCCGGCGATATCCACGGCCCGGACGAGTTGTGGGATTTTCTGGCTGCGGGCCGCTCAGCGGTGTCGACCGTGCCCGAGGGGCGCTGGCAGGCGTTCGACGACGGCTCGCCGCAGGCGGCGGCCGCGTTGGCCGAGACCACCGGTTGGGGATCGTTCCTGCGCGACGTCGATGCGTTCGACGCCGACTACTTCGGCATCACCCCGCGGGA
>CAMCWJ010000184.1 GCA_945882475.1 Bifidobacterium breve | reverse complement strand
AACCTCGCCAACGGCGACGAAGTCCAGATCGGGAAGTTCCGGTTGGTGTTCCTCACCGGCCCCAAGTCCGTCGACGCCGGTGACAGCCCCCGATAGTCCCGGCCTGGCCGGAATGTCGATCGGCGCGGTCCTGGATCTGCTGCGCCCGGACTTTCCGGATGTGACGATCTCCAAGATCCGCTTCCTGGAGGCCGAGGGTCTGATCACCCCGGAGCGGAGCCCGGCGGGCTACCGGCTGTTCACCGCCTACGACTGCGCTCGGCTGAGGTTCGTTCTCACCGCCCAACGCGACCAGTACCTGCCGTTGAAGGTGATCAAGGCCCAGCTCGACTCCCAACCTGACGGCGAACTGCCCCGCCACGAGTCGGCCTATCCGGCACCGCGCCTGGTCACCGCGGTTGGTGAACGGGCACCCGCCGCCGCGCCTGTCCTGTTGAGCCGGGACGACCTGCTGGAGCGGTCCGGGGTGACCACCGCACTGCTCACCGCGCTGTGCCGGGCCGGCATCATCACGGCCGGTCCGGGCGGTCTGTTCGACGAACACGCGGTGGTGATCGCCCGGTGCGCCGGTGCGCTCGGCGAATACGGCGTCGAACCGCGGCACCTGCGGGCCTTCCGCTCGGCCGCCGACCGGCAGTCCGATCTGATCGCCCAGATCGCCGGCCCGGTGGGCAAGGCCGGCACGGCCGGCGCCCGTGACCGCGCCGACGATCTGGCCCGCGAGGTTGCGGCGCTGGCGATCACGATGCACACCGCGCTGCTCAAGTCCGCGGTGCGAGACGTTCTGGACCGCTAGGACTAGACTTCCCAGGGTGAGCGCCCAGACCCGGGCGGGAGCACGGCGCGCGCGGAGGTGCGACACAGATGGCCGAGGTTCGAGTGGCAGGCGTCCGTGTGGAGCAGCCCGCAAATCAGGCGGTGCTCCTTCTTCGTGAGTCCGAAGGCGACCGGATCCTGCCGATCTGGATCGGTGAAGCCGAGGCCAAGGCCATCGTCTACCACCAGCAGGGCCAGGAGCCGCCGCGCCCGCTGACCCACGATCTGTTCGCCGATGTCCTTGGCGCCCTTGGGCATTCGCTCAAAGAGGTGCGCATCGTGGATCTGCAGGAGGGCACCTTTTACGCAGATCTGGTCTTCGAGAACGACGTGCGGGTCTCGGCGCGGCCATCGGATTCGGTGGCGATCGCACTGCGCGTGGGCGTCCCGATCTTCGTCGAGGAGGCCGTGCTCGACGAGGCCGGCCTGCTGATTCCCGAAGAGGGCGACGAGGAATCCACCGGCGCCCTGCGCGAGGACGAGGTCGAGAAGTTCAAGGAGTTCCTCGACAGCGTCTCACCGGACGACTTCAAAGCCACCTGAGCCGGGCAGATCACGGATGCGTCTCATCTGAGACAGTGCCGCCCGACACACCCATCGGATGCCGTGCCGTGCGCCCGGCGACGGCCATACTTCAGATGCCACGACGAGCATGACCGCCCGTCGTCAGGGCGTATGCTCAGAGCACTTTCACAAGTGTGGAGTGCTGGGAGCACGTCGGAGCGTGTAGCGGGATTGGCGAGAGGAAACACCGTGGGCGACGAGCCACGTCAGGAACAACTGGATCTCGCTGTCCACTACGACTCGGAGGCTTCGGCCCCGATTCCGGTGAGTGCACCCGTGCAGGGCGGCCTGTTCCCCGACGACTCGGTGCCCGACGAACTCGTCGGCTACCGCGGGCCCAGCGCCTGCCAGATCGCCGGCATCACCTACCGGCAGTTGGACTACTGGGCACGCACCTCGCTGGTGGTGCCGTCGATCCGAGGCGCGGCCGGCTCCGGCAGCCAGCGGCTGTACTCGTTCAAGGACATCCTGGTTCTCAAGATCGTCAAGCGACTGCTCGACACCGGTATCTCGCTGCACAACATCCGTGTCGCGGTGGACCACCTCCGCCAGCGTGGCGTGCAGGACCTGGCCAACATCACCCTGTTCTCCGATGGCGCCACCGTCTATGAATGCACCTCGGCCGAAGAGGTTGTCGACCTACTCCAGGGCGGCCAGGGCGTGTTCGGCATTGCCGTCAGCGGCGCGATGCGCGAATTGACCGGCACCATCGCGGACTTCACCGGCGAACGCGCCGACGGCGGCGAGTCGATCGCCGCACCCGAGGACGAATTGGCCTCCCGGCGCAAGAACCGCGACCGCAAGATCGGCTGAACTGGGCCACCCTCCGGCGAGCAGACGCAAACTCGCACGTTTTCGGCCCCGCCGGTGCGACTTTATGTCTGCTCGCGGCTAGACTCAGGGGCGTATCGAGCCAGTGCGGGAGAGTTCCGCGGTAGCCAGCCGCGGACGCCGAAGGAGCAATACCTCTCCGTCAATCTCTCAGGCCCCAGGACCGCACCGGGACACGATGCCTCTGGAAAGCGGTGGCCGTTTCGCGGCCGCCCGCCGATGGGGAAAAGCGGTGTTTCCGCCGCTGAATCTCTCAGGCACCCATGACAGAGGGGGAGGACGTCCGATCGTCGCGTCCGCCCTAGCCAGGAGTGCCCCGTGTCCGAGAACACCGTCTCCGAGAACACCGATTCCGCATTCGCCGACCGCCACATCGGCCTCAACGCCGAGGCTCTGGACCGCATCCTGGGTGTGATCGGTGTCGGCTCGCTCGACGAACTGGCCGCCAAGGCCCTCCCGCCGGGGATTCTGGACGACCTCGACGGCAACGGTATCGCCGCCGGGTTGGCCTCGCTTCCGGCCCCGGCCGGGGAACACCGGACCCTGGCCGAACTGCGGCAGCTGGCCGATTCCAACACCGTGGCGGTGTCGATGATCGGTCAGGGCTACTACGACACCCTGACCCCGCCGGTGCTGCTGCGCAACATCATGGAGAACCCCGCCTGGTACACCGCCTATACGCCGTACCAGCCCGAGATCAGCCAGGGCCGGTTGGAGGCGCTGCTGAACTTCCAGACCATGATCACCGACCTCACCGGCCTGGACATCGCCAATGCCTCGATGCTCGATGAGGCCACTGCCGCCGCCGAGGCGATGGCGCTGATGCACCGTGCGGTCCGCGGCTCGGCGAACCGGTTGGCAGTGGACGTCGACGTGTTCACCCAGACGGCCGCCTTGCTGGCGACCCGCGCCGAACCACTGGGTATCGAGATCGTCACCGCTGACCTGCGCGACGGCCTGCCCGACGGCGAGTTCTTCGGCGTGATCGCGCAGTTGCCCGGTGCCAGTGGGCGCCTCACCGACTGGTCCGCGCTCGTCGCGCAGGCCCACGACCGCGGCGCGCTGGTGGCCATCGGCGCCGATCTGCTGGCGTGCACGCTGACGACCCCGCCGGGGGAGATCGGCGCGGACGTGGCATTCGGCAGCGCCCAGCGTCTCGGGGTGCCCATGGGATTCGGCGGCCCGCACGCCGGTTACCTGGCCGCCCACACCGCCCACGCCCGCCCGTTGCCCGGGCGACTGGTCGGCGTCTCCATCGACGCCGACGGATCGCCGGCGTACCGACTGGCCCTGCAGACCCGCGAACAGCACATCCGCCGGGACCGGGCCACCTCCAACATCTGCACCGCCCAGGTCCTGCTGGCGGTGATGGCCGCGATGTTCGCCTCCTATCACGGCGCCGACGGGCTTACCGCGATCGCCCGCCGGGTGCACGGCCACGCCCGCAGCCTGGCCGGCGGCCTCACCGCTGCCGGTATCGAGGTGGTGCACGACGCTTTCTTCGACACCGTGACCGCACGCGTGCCGGGCCGGGCCACCGCGGTCCAGGCTGCCGCGAAGGCCGCCGGGATCAACCTCTGGCGTATCGATGACGACCACGTCTCGGTGTCCTGCGACGAGGCCACCACCGGCGAACACGTCGCGCAGGTGCTGGAGGCCTTCGGCGCCGGTGTCGCCGCCAGCTTCGACGGGCCCGAGATCGCCACCCGGACAACCGATTTCCTCACCCATCCCGCGTTCACCTCATACCGCACCGAGACCGCCATGATGCGGTATCTGCGGTCGCTGGCCGACAAGGACCTCGCGCTTGACCGCACCATGATCCCGTTGGGCTCCTGCACCATGAAACTCAACGCCGCCGCCGAGATGGAAGCCGTCACCTGGCCGGAGTTCTCTCGCCAGCACCCGTTCGCGCCGGCCGGGGACGCACCCGGAATGCGCCGACTGATCGCCGATCTGCAGGAGTGGCTGACCGCGATCACCGGATACGACTCGATCTCCCTGCAACCCAACGCCGGTTCGCAGGGCGAGTACGCCGGTCTGCTCGCCATCGCCGACTACCACGCGGCCCGCGGGCAGGGCCACCGCGACGTCTGCCTGATCCCGTCCAGTGCGCACGGCACCAACGCCGCATCGGCGGCGATGGTCGGCATGCGGGTGATCGTCGTCAACTGCCGCGAGAACGGTGACGTCGACCTCGACGAACTGCGCGCGAAGATCACCGAGCACGCCGACACCCTGGCGGCACTGATGATCACCTACCCGTCCACCCACGGTGTCTTCGAGTACGACATCGCCGAGATCTGCGCCGCGGTGCACGACGCCGGCGGCCAGGTCTACGTCGACGGGGCCAACCTCAACGCCCTGGTCGGGGTGGCCCGGCCGGGCAAGTTCGGCGGCGATGTGAGCCACCTGAACCTGCATAAGACGTTCTGCATTCCGCACGGCGGTGGCGGACCCGGCGTCGGCCCGGTGGCGGTGCGCGCGCACCTGGCGCCCTATCTGCCCGGTCACCCACTGGCACCGGAACTGCCCGGCGGACACCCGGTTTCGGCTGCGCCGTACGGTTCAGCGTCTATCCTGCCCATCACCTGGGCCTACATCCGGATGATGGGCGCCGACGGACTGCGCAAGGCGTCGCTGGCCGCGATCGCCTCGGCCAACTACATCGCCCGCCGACTCGACGAGTACTACCCGGTGCTCTACACCGGTGAGAACGGCATGGTCGCCCATGAGTGCATCCTGGATCTGCGCACCATTACCAAGGATACCGGGGTGACGGTCGACGATGTCGCAAAACGTTTGGCGGACTATGGGTTTCACGCCCCCACGATGAGCTTCCCGGTGGCCGGCACACTGATGATCGAGCCGACTGAGAGTGAGAGCCTGGCCGAAGTGGACGCGTTCTGCGAGGCGATGATCGCCATCCGCGGCGAGATCGATCAGGTGGGGTCCGGGCAGTGGCCCGCCGAGGACAACCCATTGCGCAACTCACCACACACCGCAGAATGCCTGCTGGTGGAGAACTGGGACCACCCCTACACCCGGGAGCAGGCGGCCTATCCGCTGGGCAAGGACTTCCGGGCCAAGGTCTGGCCCCGGGTTCGCAGAATCGACGGGGCCTTCGGCGACCGCAACCTGGTGTGCTCGTGCCCGCCGATCGAGGCGTTCGCCTGAGACGCCGTGTGATCTTCGGCTAGGACAGCATCCGGGCGATCGCGCCGACCAGGTCGGGGGAGTCGGCGGCGGCAATCTCCTGATAGCTGCCGCCGGTCAGGCGCGCCACCGCCTCCCAGACCGGGCGGTCGGGATCGGGGCCGAAGTCGATCACGTTGACCGCGACGGGCCGGTTGGGGTCGATCGCCGATTTGAGGAAGTTCTCCAGGCCAGGCCCGGCCAGGGTCCGATCGGTGTGTGGACCCTGGGTGATGAGCAGGATCGAATTCGGGTGCCCGGGGCGGTAATTGGCCAGCGCCTCGGAGTAGGCCCGGGGCAGCGTCGTGAACGACACCGCGCCGCCACCGGTCGGCGACAAGCCGGCCAGCGTGTCGGTCAGCGCGGTCCGCTGATCGGCGACCGGCCCGGCGGGCACCACCGGCCGGCTGTCGGCGCCGTCGAACGTCCACAGCCCGACGACGGCTCCCGGCGGCAACGCCGCGATCCGGTCGTTCAGTGCGGCAGTGACGCCTGCCAACCGCGT
>CAMCWJ010000183.1 GCA_945882475.1 Bifidobacterium breve | reverse complement strand
CACCCCGGAACGGGCGGGCAGGTCGGCATCGGCACCGTCACCGCGCAATTGCTCTACGAGATCGCCGGCGCCCGCTACGCCAACCCCGACGCGACGGCGAGGTTCGACACCATCACCCTCGGCACCGATGGACCTGACCGGGTACGAATCAGCGGGGTTCGCGGCGAGCCGCCTCCGCCGACAATGAAAGTCTCGCTGAACAGCATCGGCGGGTTCCGTAACGCGGCTACCTTCGTGCTGACCGGACTGGACATCGATGCCAAGGCGGATCTGCTGCGACGCCAACTGGAAGCCGGCCTCAGTGCCAAACCCGCTGAGTTGCACTGGAACCTGGCGCGCACCGATCAGCCCGACGCGGACACCGAACAAACGGCCAGTGCCCTGCTCACCTGTACCGTGCGTGACCCGGACCCGGCTACGGTAGGCCGCCGATTCTCCTCTGCCGCAATTGAACTCGCGTTGGACAGCTACCCGGGATTCCATACCACCGCCCCACCCTCGGACGGTTCGATCTACGGGGTGTTCACGGCAGGTTTCGTCCCGGCCGGCGAGGTAGCGCACATGGCGGTGCACGCCGACGGCACCCGGGTGTCGATCCCGCCAGCCGCCGAGACACTGGAACTCACCGACGTCGGCAGTCCCCCGTTGCCGGATCCGCTGCCGGTCGGTCCGACCCGGCGCCTGCCCCTGGGTGCGGTGGCGGGCGCGCGCAGTGGCGACAAGGGCGGCGCCGCCAACATCGGCGTATGGGCACGCACGCCGGACCAGTGGCGCTGGCTTGCCAACACCCTCACGGTCGACGCGCTCCGGGAACTGCTTCCCGAGGCCGCGGACCTACCGATCACCCGGCATCTGCTGCCGGGCCTGCAAGCGGTCAACTTCGTTATCGACGGAATCCTGGGCCAGGGCGTCGCCTACCAGGCCCGGTTTGATCCGCAGGCCAAGGGACTGGGCGAATGGCTCCGTAGCCGTCATATCGATATCCCTGAGGAGATCATCCCGTGAGCATCTGGACCACGCCGGAACGCGAGCAGTTACGAAAGACGGTGCGCGCCTTCACCGAACGGGAGATCCTGGGGCACATCGACGAATGGGAACGCGCCGGCGAACTGCCCCGGGAACTCAGCCGACAAGCGGCCGCGGCCGGCCTGCTCGGCGCGGGCTTCGGCGAGGAGTTCGGCGGCGAGGGTGGTGACGCCGCCGACGTCATTGTGATCTGTGAGGAACTGCACGAGGCCGGCACCCCCGGCGGGGTATTCGCCTCGCTGTTCACCGTCGGGATCGCCGTCCCGCACATGATCGCCTCGGCCGATGCACGCTTGATCGAGAAGTTCGTGCGGCCGACACTGCGTGGCGAACTCATCGGGTCACTGGCAATCACCGAGCCGGGCGGCGGATCCGACGTCGGGAATTTGCGGACCACCGCGGTTCGCGACGGTGACGAGTGGGTGGTCAACGGCGCCAAGACTTACATCACCTCGGCGGTTCGGGGCGACTATGTGGTGACCGCGGTGCGGACCGGCGGCACCGATCTCCCCGGCGCGGCCGGGGTGTCCCTGCTGGTTGTCGAGAAGGGCTCGCCCGGATTCGAGGTGAGTCGCAAGCTGGAGAAGATGGGCTGGCGTTCCTCCGATACCGCCGAACTCTCCTACACCGACGTGCGGGTCCCGGCAGCCAATCTGATCGGGTCGGTGAACACCGGCTTCGCCCAGATCGCGCAGGCTTTCGTCTCAGAGCGTATTGGCCTTGCGGTGCAAGCGTATTCGAGTGCGCAACGCTGCCTGGACATCACCGTGCAATGGTGCCGAGATCGGGAGACATTCGGCCGGCCGCTGATCTCCCGGCAGTCCGTCCAGAACACCCTGACCGAGATGGCCCGGCGAATCGACGTCGCAAGGGTGTACTCCCGCAACGTGGTGGAGCGCCAACTGGAGGGTGAGGACAATCTGATCACCTCGGCATGTTTCGCCAAGAACACGGCGGTCGAGGCCGGCGAATGGGTGGCCAGCCAGGCTGTGCAACTCTTCGGCGGAATGGGCTACATGGCCGAGTCCGAGATCGAACGCCAGTACCGGGACATGCGGATCCTCGGCATCGGCGGCGGCACCACCGAGATCCTCACCGGACTGGCCGCCAAGTCGCTGGGGTTCCAGGCGTGACAGCGCTGCGCAGCACCGTGGACTCGTCCTCGCCCCAGTATCTGGAGGCCGCCGCCGCGATGACCGCGAAACTGGCCGAACTCGACACCGAACTTGCCCGTGCACTCGCCGGCGGCGGGCCCAAATACGTTGAGCGCCATCATGCACGCGGCAAGCTCACCGCACGCGAGCGCATCGAACTGCTGGTCGACCCAGACTCCCCATTCCTGGAGTTGTGCGCACTAGCCGCCTTCGGCAGCGACTTCACCGTGGGCGCCAGCGTGGTGATCGGGATCGGAGTCGTCGAGGGGGTGGAGTGCATGCTCGTCGCCCACGATCCGACGGTCAAGGGCGGTACCTCCAACCCGTGGACGCTGAAGAAAGTCCTGCGCGCCAACCAGATAGCCCGGGAGAACCGACTGCCGGTGATCTCTCTGGTGGAGTCCGGCGGGGCCGATCTGCCCACCCAGAAGGAGATCTTCATCCCGGGCGGTCAGATGTTCCGGGATCTGACCCGGCTCTCGGCGGCCGGAATACCGACAATCGCGCTGGTGTTCGGCAACTCCACCGCCGGCGGCGCCTACATCCCCGGCATGTCCGACCACGTGGTGATGATCAGAGAACGCTCCAAGGTGTTCCTGGCCGGCCCGCCCCTGGTCAAAATGGCTACCGGTGAGGAGTCCGACGACGAGTCCCTCGGCGGTGCCGAGATGCACGCCCGCACATCGGGTCTGGCCGATTATTTCGCCGCCGACGAGTTCGATGCAATCCGAATCGGCCGGCGCATCGTGGCGCGGTTGAACTGGACCAAGTTGGGCCCTCGACCGCGGCCCGTGCTCGAACCGCTGGCCGACACCGGGGAACTGCTCGGCATCGTGCCCGCTGACCTACGAATTCCATTCGACCCGCGCGAGGTGATCGCACGCGTCGTGGACGGCTCAGACTTTGACGAGTTCAAGCCGCTCTACGGTGGCTCGCTGGTCACCGGCTGGGCCACACTGCACGGCTACCCGCTGGGCATCCTGGCCAACGCCCGCGGTGTGCTATTCAGCGCGGAGTCGCAGAAGGCGACCCAGTTCATCCAACTCGCCAACCAGGCGAACACGCCATTGCTTTTCCTGCACAACACAACCGGATACATGGTCGGCAAGGATTACGAGGAGGGCGGGATGATCAAGCATGGATCCATGATGATCAATGCGGTGTCCAACTCGACGGTGCCGCACATCTCGCTGCTGATCGGCGCGTCCTATGGAGCCGGCCACTACGGGATGTGCGGGCGCGCCTACGACCCCCGTTTTCTGTTCGCCTGGCCCAGCGCGAAGTCGGCGGTGATGGGAGGCGCGCAACTGGCCGGGGTGCTCTCCATCGTCAACCGGACGGCGGCCGAGGCCCGTGGCCAGCAGATCGACGAGGACGCCGACGCCGCCTTGCGAGCGGCGGTCGAGGCCCAAATCGAGGCGGAGTCGCTACCGATGTTCCTGTCCGGCCGACTCTACGACGATGGAGTGATCGACCCGCGCGATACCCGTACCGTGCTGGGAATGTGTTTGTCCGCCATCGCGAGCGGCCCGATCGAGGGGGCGTCGAGATTCGGCGTCTTCCGGATGTAGGTCCCGATGAGCGCAATGCCCATCACCCGGGTCCTGGTTGCCAACCGCGGCGAGATCGCCCGGCGGGTGTTCGCCACCTGCCGGCGGCTCGGTATCGGCACCGTCGCGGTCTACACCGACCCCGACGCCGGTTCGCCGCACGTCATCGAAGCCGACGCCCGGATCCGCATCAGCAGCTACCTCGACCCGGCCGAACTCACCGCCGCCGCCCTGGCCGCCGGAGCCGATGCGCTGCATCCCGGCTACGGATTCCTTTCTGAGAACGCCGATTTCGCGGCGGCGGTGATCGCCGCCGGGCTGACCTGGATCGGACCGCCGGTGGCCGCGGTCGCCGCGATGGGCTCGAAGATTGAAGCCAAGAAGATGATGGCGGCCGCCGGGGTGCCGGTGCTTGCCGAACTCGACCCGGCCTCGGTACGCCCCGAAGACCTGCCGGTACTGGTCAAAGCGTCAGCCGGCGGCGGGGGCCGCGGCATGCGGGTGGTGGTCGACCTCGGCGACCTCGCGGACGCCGTTCGGGCCGCCCGTCGTGAGGCGCTGTCGGCATTCGGCGATGAGAGCGTGTTCTGCGAGCGCTACCTGCCGCGCGGCCGCCACATCGAGGTTCAGGTGATGGCCGATCGGCACGGCACCGTATGGGCGGTCGGCGAACGGGAGTGCTCGATCCAGCGCCGCCATCAGAAGATCATCGAAGAGGCGCCCTCGCCCCTGGTCGAACGCACGCCAGGCATGCGCGAACGCCTTTTCGAGGCGACCCGACTGGCTGCCGTTGCGATCGGCTACACGGGTGCGGGCACAGTGGAGTTCCTTGCCGACACCGCCGATGACGGCGCCGCAGAGTTCTACTTCCTGGAGATGAACACCCGCCTGCAGGTCGAGCACCCGGTCACCGAACTGACCACCGGCCTGGATCTGGTCGAACTTCAACTTGCGGTAGCCGACGACGAGCGCCTGCCCGCCGAGCCACCGGCGACCACCGGGCACTCCATCGAAGCCCGTCTGTACGCCGAGGACCCGGCCGCCGACTGGCAGCCGCAGGCCGGCACCGTCCACCACTTCGAGGTCCCCGGTGCCGCAACACAATTCGGACCGGTTCGGCCGTCGGGAATCAGGCTGGACTCCGGGATTGTCGGCGGCTCGGTGATCTCGATCCACTACGACCCGATGCTGGCCAAGGTGATTTCCTACGCTCCTACTCGCGCCCGGGCCGCCGGCCTGCTCGCCGACGCGCTGGCCCGAACCCGCCTGCACGGCCCACGGACCAACCGCGACCTGTTGGTCAACGTCCTGCGGGATCCCGCCTTCCTGGCCGGGGACACCGACACCGCGTTCTTCGACGGCCGGCTGGCCGCACTGGCCCGACCGCTGGCCGACGACCACGCGACTCGCCTCTGCGCGGTGGCTGCCGCGCTGGCCGGTGCCGCCCATAACCGGGCGTCGGCCGCGGTATTGGCCACGATCCCCGGCGGCTGGCGCAATGTCGTATCGGGCAACCAGCAGAAGATCTTCCGCGATACCGATGGTGCCGAACACCGGGTCGCCTACCGGTTCGCCCGGTCGGGCGCGCAGTTGCCCGACGACCCGGAGCTGAGTCTGATCCACGCCGCCCCCGAAATGGTGGTCCTGGCCGAGGCCGGGGTCGGCACCGCGTTCTCGGTCGCCCGCTACGGCTGCGGGGAAGTGGGCTCCGGGGAGGTGTTTGTTGACTCGCCACTCGGTTCGGTCGCCTTCACCTCGGTGCCCCTGCTGCCCGAACCGCAAGCGGTGCTGCAGAAGGGGTCGCTGCTGGCGCCGATGCCCGGTTCGGTGATCCGCCTGGGTGCCGCCCTGGGCGATACCGTCACCGCCGGCCAGCCGCTGGTGTGGCTGGAGGCGATGAAGATGGAGCACACCATCGCCGCGCCCGCCGACGGCGTGCTGACCCAACTCAGTGTGTCGGTCGGCCAGCAGGTCGAGGTGGGCGCGGTCCTGGCACGAGTAGAAACGCCCGAAGGAGAACAGCAGTGATCGACACCAGTTTTATCGAGAGCCCCGAACGCCAGGCGCTGCGCAAGTCCGTCGCGGCCCTTGCCTCGAACTACGGGCAGGACTACTTCCTGGAGAAGGCACGATCCGGTGGTCACACCGACGAATTATGGCGGGAGGCAGGTGAACTCGGCTTCATCGGAGTAAACCTGCCCGAGGAACTCGGCGGCGGCGGCGCGGGTATGTACGAGCTTGCGATGGTGATGGAGGAACTCTCCGCGG
>CAMCWJ010000182.1 GCA_945882475.1 Bifidobacterium breve | reverse complement strand
TGAGGCCGTGGTCGCGTTCGTCACCCGCTGATGAAGCCGGCGATGACCGGCAGGGCTTCGCCGGGTTCGGCGAGAACAACCACGAGGTCCCCCGGCGCGGCCATCCGCAGCGCCCGCGTGATTGCGGTGGCGGGATCGGCCTCGGTGGTAATGCGCTCAGCCGCAGCACCGGCGTCGAGCAGAGTGCACCAGCCGGCCGTGCCAGACCGGATCCCGCGCCCAACGCTGCACGGCCACCGTGAGGGCGACCACCCAATGTCCCAGGGCTTCTCCGGGATCAGGGCCACCATCGCGGCGCAGATCGGCCGTCACCAAAAAGGCCGCGGGCCAATCCCCCTCGGCGACCCCGAACAGCGGGTCCTCGGGATAGAGCGTGGCGATACCCGCCCTGATCCTCGCCTGCGCCTGCGGATCCAAAGTCGCGTCGATATCGTCGTGGGCGATTTCCACCAGCGCGGTCCGCTCGGCAAGCCCGGCGGAGCAGCCGGGCAGATGGCGTTGGTTCTCGATCCGCATCCGCCCCCCTAACCGGCGATCCAGACCGCGAGCGGCTTGCCCTTCGGATCACGCAGGAGGACCTGGTCGATCGATGTTCCCGGCGGCACGTCGAACGCCACGTGACCGGTCACCCGGCGACCAGCACCAGCGCGGCCGCCGTCACCGCGACTGCGGGCCATGGCCGCCGGCTAGACATTGAACCGAAACTCCACCACGTCGCCATCGGCCATCACGTAGTCCTTGCCCTCGATCCGGACCTTGCCGGCCGCCTTCGCCGCCGCCATCGATCCGGCCCCGGTCAGGTCAGCAAAAGACACCACTTCGGCCTTGATGAAACCCTTCTCGAAGTCGGTATGGATCACCCCGGCCGCTTTGGGCGCGGTGTCGCCCTGGTGGATCACCCAGGCGCGGGCCTCCTTGGGTCCGGCGGTCAGATACGTCTGCAACTTGAGGGTGTGGAAGCCGGCGCGGGCCAGCGAATCCAATCCGCGTTCATGCTGGCCGATCGACTCCAGCAGTTCGGCAGCGGAGGCGTCGTCGAGTTCCTGCAACTCGGACTCGATCTTGGCGTCAAGGAACACCGCGTCCGCCGGGGCGACCATGTCGCGCAGTTCAGCGATCTTGGCATCGTCGGTCAACACCGACTCATCGCAGTTGAACACGTACAGAAAGGGCTTGGTAGTCAACAGGTTCAGCTCGGACAGCAGCGCCGAGTCGACCTTCGCGCCCGCGGCGAACAGTGTGGTGCCCTGATCGAGCACCGCCTGCGCGGCCAGCGCCGTCTCGTGGATCACCTTCCGGTCCTTGCTGTTGCGGGCTTCCTTCTCCAGCCTCGGGAGTGCCTTTTCGAGGGTCTGCAGGTCGGCCAGAATCAACTCGGTGTCGATCACCTCGATGTCCGATCGCGGGTCGACTTTGCCGTCGACGTGCACCACGTCGTCGTCGGCGAACACCCGGACCACCTGGCAGACGGCGTCACACTCGCGGATGTTGGCCAGGAACTTGTTGCCCAGACCGGCGCCCTCGGATGCGCCCTTGACGATGCCGGCGATGTCGACGAATGTCACCGGCGCCGGCAGAATCCGCTCCGAGCCGAACATCTCGGCCAGCGCGGCCAGTCGCGGATCGGGCAGTGGGACAACACCCTCGTTGGGTTCGATGGTGGCGAACGGATAGTTGGCCGCCAGAACGTTGTTACGGGTCAGCGCGTTGAACAGGGTTGATTTCCCGACATTGGGCAGACCGACGATTCCGAGGCTGAGGCTCACAGGGCCCGAGTCTAGGAGAACGCCCCTAGAAGACCCTGCCCGCCGCCGCTGCGACGGCGTGCTGGCAGCGTGCGCGCGGATCCAGCCGGTACGGTCTAGGAATGCCTTTTCAGCGGACCGACTCGGCGATTCGTGCCGATCAGCGCTCCGCGATCCCCAGCATCCCCGGGGTGCCGGGATGGGTCGCCGTGCTGATCGCGGTCACCGCAACCCTCATCGGCTTCGGGATCGATGCCGGCTCGGGTTCCAGCGACCTGGGCACCGCGTTCGCCGCCTGTTACATCCTGGGCTGTGTGGCCGCGGTGCTGGCCGTGCGGCACTCCGGGATCTTCACCGCGGTGATCCAGCCGCCGCTACTGCTGTTCGCCGCGGTTCCATTGGGCTACTACTTTCTGCACGGCTCGCCGTTCGAAGGTCTTAAGGATCTGCTCATCGGCTGCGGCTACCCCCTCGTCGAGCGCTTCCCGCTGATGCTGTTCACCGCCGCTGGTGTGCTCCTGATCGGCCTGGGCCGCTGGTATCTCGACATATCCGCACCATCACGCCAGTCGGAAGCCGAGCAGCCCGCGACGCCCGGTCGGTTCAGCGGGATGGTCGGACGACTCTCGTCGGCGTTCGCCGGTGGTACGGCATCGGCGGACGAGTCCGGGGCGCGGCAGGCCGCACCACGGCACACGATGGACCGCTCGGCCCGGAGCCAGCGTGACGGCGGACGCGCCCAGCGACGGGAACGACCGGCCCCGGAACGCTCCCGTCGCCGGCGTCCCGAAGAGGACATGCCGCCGCGGACACGACGCTCGACTGCCCAGCGTGCCGTCCGAGATGACCCTCCTCCCCAGCGCCGCAGGCCGAGGCCACCCCAAGAACAGGGGTTGACCCGGGAGCAGGGGCTACGGACTCCCCCACCGGGGCGCCGCGACCCACGGGATCGCCGCGAGGCTTACCAACCGCGGGGAACCCGACCGGCGCCCGCGCACGAGGAGCCGCCGTACCCGCCGCGCCCCAGACCCACGTCGCGTTCGCGCCACAGCGCCACGCACCATCCAGTGTCCCGGGTCCGCTATCGCGCCAGCGATGTCGAGGATGCCGACTATCCGGAATCGCCGCGCCGCAGACCGGATCCGGACCGGCGGCGCTACGACCGCTAGCCGCGGGCTGAGCGCGCCGGACGGATCTCCCGCGGCAGGGCGAACACCAGGGTCTCATTCGCGGTAGTCACGGTTTGCACTGTGCCGTAGCCGAATTCGGCCAACTTCTCCAGCACTCCGCGCACCAGGATCTCCGGCACCGAAGCCCCCGAGGTGACCCCGACGGTCACCACATCCGCAAACCAGTCCGGGTCGACATCCTCGGCGTAGTCGACCAGATGCGCCGCACCGGCGCCGGCGCCGAGTGCCACCTCCACCAGTCGAACCGAGTTGGACGAGTTCGTCGAGCCCACCACGATCACAAGTTCACATTCCGGCGCCATCGCCTTGACCGCGACCTGCCGATTCTGGGTGGCGTAGCAGATATCGTCACTGGGCGGGTCCTGCAGGGTCGGAAATCGCTCCCGCAGTCGCCCAACGGTTTCCATCGTCTCGTCCACGCTCAACGTGGTCTGCGATAGCCAGATCACCTTGCTTTCGTCACGCACCGTGACGTTCTCAACCCCGTCGGGTCCGTCCACCAACTGCACGTGGTTGGGGGCCTCGCCGGCGGTGCCGATCACCTCCTCATGGCCCTCGTGGCCGATGAGGAGGATGTCGTAGTCCTCGCGGGCGAACCGCTTGACCTCGTTGTGCACCTTGGTCACCAGGGGGCAGGTGGCGTCGATCACCTCAAGGTTGCGCTCCGCCGCCGACGCGTGCACCGATGGCGCCACACCGTGGGCAGAGAACACCACGGTGGAACCTTCAGGCACCTCGTCGGTCTCGGCGACGAACACCGCGCCGGCGCGGGCCAGTGTCTCCACGACGTGTCGGTTGTGCACGATCTCGTGACGCACGTAAACCGGTGCCCCGTGTTTCTCCAGGGCCCGTTCGACGGTCTCGACCGCCCGGTCCACCCCGGCGCAGTACCCGCGGGGTTCGGCGAGCAGTACCCGCTTGCCAGCGCGGTGCGGGCCCGTGCTGGTGGCGCCGGGTATCCCCATGTCGACAGTAGGCGGCATGACTCAAGCCTACGTTCCCGATGCCACTTGATTCCCCATGCCACTTGATTCCCCGTGCTGCCTGCGGGCCGGGCCGTAGTCTGTGCCCATGGCAACAGCACCGTACGGGGTTCGTCTGCTGGTCGGCGCCGCGGTGAGCGCACTCGAGGAGACCCGCAAGCTGCCCCAGACCGTCCTGATGTACCCGATGTCCGTGGTCAGCGCGGTCGCCCAGGCCGTCATGAAGATGCAGCAGGATCTCGCCGACCTCGCCATCAAGGGCGACTCAGCGCTGGAGAACCTGTTCCCCCCCACCGCGGAACAACCCGAGTGGGCGACCTTTGACGAGGACAGCGCCGACGATTCCGATCCCGGGCCCAGCACCAACGGCGAGCGCCGGACCGACGGCCGGTTCGCTCTGTATTCGGTGACCGACGACCCCGACGCCGACGACCTCGGTGCCGGGCAGGTTATCCCGCCCGCCACCAAGTCCACCACCAAGCCCAGGGCCGTCAAGAAGGTCACCAAGAAAACCACCCCGAGGGTGGGATCCGGTGCCGGATCGACCCCGGCCGGTAAAACTGCCCCGGCAGCGCCATCCGTCGCCGTCGACCTGGACTACGACTCGCTGACGCTGGCACAGGTGCGAGCCCGGATGACCGCGCTCAGCGTCGCCGACCTGCGGGCGCTGCTGGCCTACGAGGAGGCCGGCAAGGCCCGCGCCCCCTTCCAGACGCTGTTGGCCAACAGGATTACCCGCGCGACCGCCAAGTGACCAGCGCGACCGATGCCGCTCCGGGAGCCTGCGCGGAGAATCCGTTCCCGGTCCGCGCAGTCGCCACCCGGGTAGCCGGCTGGATCGACCGATTGGGCATCGTCTGGGTCGAAGGCCAACTCACTGAGATCAAAGTTCGCAGCTCGACGGCCTTCATGGTGTTACGCGACCCGGCCGCCGACATGTCGCTAAGCGTGATCTGCAGCAGCGAACTGGTGCATAACGCGCCGGTCAAGCTCGCTGAGGGTACCCAGGTGGTAGTGCGCGGCAAGCCCCAATTCAACCCCCGGCGCGGTTCATTCTCGTTGCGGCTCAGTGAAATTCGCGCGGTCGGACTCGGTGAACTGCTGGCTCGGATTGAGCGGCTGCGCAAACTACTGGAGGCCGAGGGTCTGTTCGATCCGCGACTCAAACGACCGCTGCCGTTCCTGCCCGGCATGATCGGGCTGATCACCGGCCGGGCCGGTGCCGCCGAGCACGACGTGACAACGGTGGCCGCCGCGCGTTGGCCCGCGGTGCGCTTCGCCATCCGCAACACCGCGGTACAGGGACCCAATGCGGTGGCGCAGATCGTGGCAGCGCTGGGCGAACTCGACGCCGATCCGGATGTGGACGTGATCGTCATCGCCCGTGGTGGCGGCAGCGCCGAGGATCTACTGCCGTTCTCCGACGAAACGCTGTGCCGCGCGATCGCCGCCTGCCGCACGCCGGTGGTCAGCGCAGTCGGCCACGAACCGGACAACCCGCTATGCGACCTGGTCGCCGACCTGCGCGCGGCAACCCCGACCGACGCCGCCAAAAAGGTGGTGCCCGACGCGGTGGCCGAGAGCGCCCTGGTCGCCGAGTTGCGGCACCGCAGTGCGCGGGCGCTGCGCAACTGGGTGGCCCGGGAACAACACACGCTGGCGCAGTTGCGCAGTCGTCCCGCGCTGGCCGACCCGTTTAAGTTGGTCACCGACCGGGCCGCCGAGGTACAGCGGGCCAGGGCCGCGGGCCGGCGCGACATCACCCGCCTGGTCACTGCGGAGTCCGATCGGATCGGGCATCTGGGCGCGCGATTGGCCACCCTGGGCCCGGCTGCCACCCTGGCCCGCGGGTATGCGGTGGTACAGCGGGTCGACAGCGCCGCACCCGGATCGGCTTCGGTGTTGCGCTCCAGCGCCGACGCCCCGGCAGGCACGCAGGTGCGAATCAGACTTGCCGACGGCGCGGTGGGCGCGGTCAGCACCGGGCGAGAGGATGTTGCCGAATGAGCAAGCAGGACAAGCCGGTTGGCGAACTCGGCTACGAGCAGTGCCGGGACGAACTCATCGAAGTGGTGCGCTCCCTGGAACAGGGCGGCCTGGATCT
>CAMCWJ010000181.1 GCA_945882475.1 Bifidobacterium breve | reverse complement strand
CCGCCGCGGCCCGGTTACCGCGGGGATAACACACGCCGCAGGTGGTTTGGCTGGGCCCCGCCGCAGGCTGTACCCTCTACAAGGCCCTCGGCTCACCTCCGAACAAAGTTCCCGTTCGGATGACGCTGCGGGTCAAGGCCCCCTTAGCTCAGTCGGTAGAGCGTTTCCATGGTAAGGAAAAGGTCAACGGTTCGATTCCGTTAGGGGGCTCGGTGGACGCCGGGCCTACTGGCGACTCCGTCGCGGCGGTGTAGCTCAGCTGGTTAGAGCGCACGACTCATAATCGTGAGGTCGGGGGATCGAGTCCCCCCACCGCTACAAGAAGTAACAACGAAGTCCGAAAGAGAGTCTGACAGTGGCCTCAAGTACAGATGTACGGCCCAAGATCACCTTGGCGTGCGAGGTGTGCAAGCACCGCAACTACATCACCAAGAAGAACCGCCGAAACGATCCCGATCGGTTGGAGCTGAAGAAGTTTTGCCCCAACTGCGGATCGCACCAGCCCCACAAAGAGTCTCGCTGAGCTCTGCGTCCGTGGCTCTCTCCCAAAGGCTGCTCGGGGCGCACTTCCGCTACCCCGGCTACTACATGGTCGAGCGCGAGAAGACGCGCGAGTACGCCAACGCCGTCAAGAACACCGATGAGGTGTTCTTCAGCGATGAAGCCGCCGCCGAATTGGGCTACAGCGGGCTGCCGGCGCCGCTGACGTTCATCTCGGTGTTCGGCTATGTCGCGCAGGTGGCGTCCTTCACTCACCACGGCATCGCACTGGCTGACCACAAGATCGTCCACGTGGATCAGGTTCTGAAATTTCTGCACCCGATAAAGTCCGGGGACAAGCTCTACTGCGACGTATACGTGCATCAGATCAGGCAGGCGCACGGCACCGACATCGTCGTCAATAAAGTCTTGATCACCAACGACGATGGTGACGTGGTTCAGGAGACCTACACGACGCTGGCAGGGCGAAGTGGGGACGAAGACGGAGAGAGTGGCTTCAGCGATGGCACTGCGTGAGTTCAGTTCGGTCAAGGTAGGCGATGAGTTGCCGGAGCAGGTCATCAAGCTGACCCGCGGCGACCTGGTGAACTATGCCGGCGTCTCCGGCGACCTCAACCCGATCCACTGGGACGACGAGATCGCCAAGCAGGTCGGCCTGGACACCGCGATCGCCCACGGCATGCTCACCATGGGCCTCGGCGGCGGGTACGTCACCTCCTGGGTGGGCGACCCGGGTGCGGTGACCGAGTACAACGTTCGCTTCACCGCGATCGTGCCGGTGCCCAACGACGGCGTCGGCGCCGAGATCGTGTTCTCCGGCCGGGTCAAGTCCGCCGATCCGGAGACCAAGTCCGTCACGCTCGCTCTGACCGCCACCACCGGCGGCAAGAAGATCTTCGGCCGCGCCGTCGCCACCGCGAAGCTGGCGTAGCGGTGGCCATCAAGGCCGGCATCGAGGGAATGGTCTGGAAGTATCCGGACAGCTTCGTGGTCGGCCGTGAGCAGATCCGCCAGTACGCGCACTCGGTGCAGGACATGCACCCCGCCAGCCACGACACCGATGCCGCTGCCGAACTCGGCTACGGCGAAATCATTGCACCGTTGACGTTCATCTCGATTTTCGGGCTGATCATCCAGAAGCACTTCTTCACCCACGTCGACGTGGGCATGGAGACCATGCAGATCATCCAGGTGGACCAGAAATTCGTCTATCACAAGCCGATCCTGGTTGGTGACGTCCTGCACGGCGCCATGCACATCGACTCGGTCACCGAGCGCTTCGGCGCCGACATCGTCGTGACCCGCAATGTGTGTACCAACGACCGGGGCGAGTTGGTACTGGAGGCCTACACCACGCTGATGGGCCACGAAGGCGACAACTCTGTCTCGGTGCGGTGGGATCCCGAAACCGGCCAGGTGGTCCGCAAGGCGGCCGGCGAATAGCGGATTACCACCTCTCCGCTGTGCCGTTGTACACTCGGACCTCCGGGTTTTCCCACGTAAGCGCGCTGTCCGTCGGTTTTTCGGAGTGACCAGACGGGGAGCGCGCGAATCATGTGGGGCGAACACGCAGAGGGGCGTAGCTCAACTGGCAGAGCAGCGGTCTCCAAAACCGCAGGTTGCAGGTTCAAGTCCTGTCGCCCCTGCTCAACTGAATAGACTCGACTGAAAGATATTCACGGCTCGACGGAAAGGAGCAGGCGGTGAGCGACAGACGTGACGATGTAGACGCCGCGGTCGACGGCGACGAGGACACTTCGACCGGTCAGTCCGCCGTGGTGAACCGGCCCGCCCGACCCAGCGGCAAGCGCTCGCGGCAACGCACCGGCGGCACCGCCCTCGCCGAGATCGACGACTCCGAAGAGGCCCTCACCGAGCAGTTCGAGGCCGCCGACGGCACAGCCCTCAAGAAGGCCAAGGGTGCCACCGCCGGCTCCACCCGCAACCCGGTGCTGTTCGTGTGGAATTACATGAAGCAGGTCGTCGCCGAACTGCGCAAGGTGATCTGGCCCAACCGCAAGCAGATGGTGAACTACACCCTGGTGGTGCTGGTTTTCCTGGTGTTCATGACGGCCTTGATCAGCGGTGTCGACCTCGGGTTGGCCAAGCTGGTGCTGAAGGTCTTCGGCTAGACCGCGCGACCGCAGAAGTAGTGAGAGAGGAATGACAACCGTGAGCACTCCCGAAGGCGAAGAGCCCGTCGGTGACGTCGCCGTCGCCGTGATCGACGACGCGGTCGAGGCTCCCGAGGAGGAGCTCGATCCGGCGGCCGCGCTCAAGAAGGACCTGCGCGCCCGGCCCGGCCAGTGGTACGTCATCCACTCCTACGCCGGCTACGAGAACAAGGTGAAGGCCAACCTCGAGACCCGCGTGCAGAACCTCGACGTGGGCGACTACATCTTCCAGGTCGAGGTGCCCACCGAAGAGGTCACCGAGATCAAGAACGGCCAGCGCAAGCAGGTCAACCGCAAGGTGCTGCCGGGCTACATCCTGGTGCGGATGGAACTCTCCGACGAGTCGTGGTCCACGGTGCGCAACACCCCCGGGGTCACGGGTTTCGTCGGCGCGACGTCGCGGCCCACCCCGCTGTCGCTGGACGACGTGGTCAAGTTCCTGCTGCCGCAGGGCTCCGGCAAGAAGACCGGCAAGCCCGCCGGTGGAGCCGGGGGAGCCTCGTCGGAGGCCAGCTTGGAGCGTCCGGAGATCGTGGTGGACTTCGAGGTGGGCGAGTCGGTCACCGTCATGGACGGCCCGTTCGCCACGCTGCCGGCCTCGATCTCCGAGGTTAACGCCGAACAGCAGAAGCTCAAGGTGCTGGTGAGCATCTTCGGCCGCGAGACTCCCGTCGAACTGACCTTCACCCAGGTCGCCAAGATTTAACCCGGAAAGGAAACACCCACCCATGGCCCCGAAGAAGAAGAAGGTCACCGGGCTGATCAAGCTGCAGATCCAGGCCGGCGCGGCCAACCCCGCACCGCCGGTGGGTCCCGCACTCGGCCAGCACGGCGTCAACATCATGGAGTTCTGCAAGGCGTACAACGCCGCGACGGAGAGCCAGCGCGGCAACGTCATCCCCGTGGAGATCAGCGTCTACGAGGACCGCAGTTTCACCTTCGTGCTCAAGACCCCGCCCGCGGCCCGGATGCTGCTCAAGGCAGCCGGCGTGGCCAAGGGTTCGGCCGAGCCGCACAAGACCAAGGTCGCCAAGGTGACCTGGGCCCAGGTGCGCGAGATCGCCGAGACCAAGAAGGAAGACCTCAACGCCAACGACATCGACCAGGCCGCCAAGATCATCGCCGGCACCGCTCGGTCGATGGGTATCACGGTCGAATAGTTTTACCCCTCAAGGTAATTCGTGGGAGGGCCCGCTTCGGCCTGTCGATGAGCGCTTGCGCGAAGAGCGTTGCGTGATGCGTATGCATCGGAAACCACAACTCCAACAACAAGATTGGAAGATCAATGAGCAAGAACAGCAAGGCATACCGCGAGGCCGCCGAGAAGGTCGACAAGGACAAGCTGTACTCACCCCTGGAGGCCGCCAAGCTGGCCAAGGAGACGTCCTCGAAGAAGCAGGACGCCACCGTGGAGGTGGCGATCCGCCTGGGTGTGGACCCGCGTAAGGCCGATCAGATGGTCCGCGGCACCGTCAGCCTGCCGCACGGCACCGGCAAGACCGCCCGGGTGGCGGTGTTCGCGGTGGGGGAGAAGGCCGAGGAGGCCCTGGCCGCCGGCGCCGACGTGGTGGGCAGCGACGACCTGATCGAGAAGATCCAGGGCGGGTTCCTGGACTTTGACGCCGCGATCGCCACACCCGACCAGATGGCCAAGGTGGGCCGGGTGGCCCGCGTTCTCGGCCCGCGCGGCCTGATGCCCAACCCCAAGACCGGTACTGTCACCGCCGATGTGGCCAAGGCCGTCAACGACATCAAGGGCGGCAAGATCAACTTCCGCGTGGACAAGCAGTCCAACCTGCACTTCGTGATCGGCAAGGCGTCCTTCGATGAGCGCAAGCTCGCCGAGAACTACGGCGCCGCCCTCGATGAGGTGCTGCGGGCCAAGCCGTCGTCGTCGAAGGGCCGCTACGTCAAGAAGGTCACTGTTTCGACCACTACCGGTCCGGGCATCCCGGTGGACCCGGCGGTGGTTCGCAACTTCACCGAGGAGTAGCTGCCGGCTCGACCGGCACCTCGATGGTGGCCAGTAGCGAGCGGTGATCTGAGCCCGGGATGTCGACGGTCTTGATCGAGGAGGCGACGGCGTTGCGGGTGAGCACGTGGTCGATGGTGATCACCGGCGGGTACCAGGTGTCGGCGGGGAACGTCGGCGCGAAGCCCGATCCGGTCTGCTCGACAGCGTCGTGGTAGCCGTTGGTCAGCAGGTCGCGGAACTGGCGCATGTCCGGGGTGCTGTTGTAGTCGCCGCCGACGATCACTGCGCCGGGTCCGGCAGCCTGGGCGAAGTTGTCCAATTGTGCTTTGGCGCCAGCCATTCCGTTGCTCCAGTCCTCGACGGTGTTCACCCGGTCTGAGACGGGGGACATGATGTGCGCACTGGCCAACACTGGGTCATGGCGCAGGCCGGGGATCTGCAACCTGGCCGCGGGCATCTGGACGCCGCGGTGCCGCGACGCCGAAAGCGGGGCGAGTGGATACCGGCTCCACAGGCCGATGCCGCCGGCTCCTGGTCCGGGGATCAGCACCGAGTACGGGAAGGTGTCCCCTATGCCGGCCACGGTGAAGCGGGCGACGGCATCCGGTGTTAACTCGGCCACGGTGATCACGTCGGCACTGGCCTTGGCCAAGCCGACGAAGGAGGCTGCGTCGGCCCGACCGTAGCGCAGGTTCGACGAGAGCACCCGGATGTCTTTGTGTGCGTTCGTCTCGGACGCTCGGCCGAGGTAGTACCAGGAAACCTGGGTCGCCAGCGTGGCGGTGACCAGGAATACCGCGATCAGCGTCAGCAGGATTCGCCGGGACAGCGCCGCCAATACCAGTCCCAGCAGGGCCAGCACGGGGACAAAGGTCGATCCCACGGAGAGGATCAGGCGGGGGATGGTGGTCACCGGTTGGGCGCGCGCCAGCAGTGCGATGGCGGTGAACGCCAGGGTGATGAGGGCCATCACTGTGGCAAGGATGCGGCGGCTTGGGGCGCCGCCGTATCGGTGTTTCGCTGTCACGGGCCGGACGATTCTCTGCTCATTGTTAATCTTCAGGGTAACGACGACAAGTGGGAGTTGAGCTGAGCGTGGCTACCGAACATGAGCCCAAAGGGGTTCCGGACGATGAGCGCAGCGTGGCTGTCGGGGAAGATATGAGTGCGGTGCCCGACGCTGTGCCCTGGTTCCGGCGACCGGCGATCCTGGTGGCTTTGGCGTTGGCAGTCGTCGCGGCCGTCGGCGCGTTGGTGTTCACCAATGGTCGGGTGGATCAGTCCACCTCGGATGTCATCGGACCGGCGGCCAAGCCGCCTGGCGAGAACGCGACGATCAAGCAATACATCAAAGACAACAAGATCACCTCGGAGCAGGTCCGCCTGGGTGATCCCGGTGCACCCACCATCGCCGTAGCGCTGCC